>NZ_JBSTYK010000007.1:0-256497 GCF_054052485.1 Aeromonas intestinalis | reverse complement strand
AACAATTCGGACGCGGGGTGGAGCAGCTCGGTAGCTCGTCGGGCTCATAACCCGAAGGTCGTCGGTTCAAATCCGGCCCCCGCAACCAACTCTTTGCCGGCATGGCAGGGGCGCAAGTCTCTGGGATGCTGCAACGACATCCACTGCTACTGCTCGGCAGTGTGATGGTGAAAACGTCTGGCAACGGACAACAATTCGGACGCGGGGTGGAGCAGCTCGGTAGCTCGTCGGGCTCATAACCCGAAGGTCGTCGGTTCAAATCCGGCCCCCGCAACCAACTTTCTATCTTCTCTTTCCCCCTTATCATTTCCCCTGACTATCCCCCTGATCTTGAACATTAATCTTCAAGAGACTGGTCGTTTCTGCCGTTTGTTCGGTATCATCCTGACTTCTGTCCATGGATGAGGCTTCCCCTTATGTTGCAACCCTTTCGTTATCTCCCTCCCAAGATAGAGCTGCAAGAGACCACCCTGCCCGAGGTGATGGCGAGTCAGGCCCCCATCAAGCTGCTGCTGATCGCCGAACCCGAGCGGGCGCGCCTGCTGGCCGAGCCTGCCTTTGCCGCGGTGGCGGCCCAGATCAGCCTGGGTCAGAAGGCGCCCTATCGCCTGACTGATCAAGCCGGCTTGCAACTGGTGATCTTCCTCGATGCCGCCCCGCCGCGGGATCATCGTCTCTACAAGCAGGTGCGCGACTGGGTGGCACCTCTGGCAAGTCTCAACACCGATCAACTGGCGCTGCACCTTGCCGGTTTTGACGATGAACATCGGGCACAACTGGCGGAGCTGGTGATCGCCGCCCTGCTCGCGGCCAATGTGGCACTGCCGACCCACAAGCAGCAAACCCATGCCCCGGTGAGTTACCAGCAACTGCTGGTATCGCCCGGCTGCGCCCTGGATCTGGCACGGATCCTGGCAGAGGCCGAGGGCAACGCGCTGGCGCGCCACCTCGCCGTGCTGCCCGCCTCGGACTTGACCCCCAAACACTATCGCGCCCTGGCCCGGGAGCTCGCCAAGGCAGAAGGCTGGCAGTGGCAGGAATATGATGAAGCGGAGCTGACTCGCCTCGGTGCCGGCGCCTTCCTGGCGGTGGCCAGGGGCTCGGCAGATGGCCAGGCTGCCATCGTGAAGCTCATCTACTGCCCGGCCAGTGCCGAGCGCCGCCTCGCCCTGGTGGGCAAGGGGATCTGCCATGATTCCGGCGGCTATAACCTGAAAGTCGGCGGCAGCATGTATGGCATGCACCTGGACATGGGGGGCAGCGCGGTGGCGCTCGGCACCCTGCTTGCCATCAGCCGTGCCAGGCTGCCCTATGAGGTGCATTGCTGGCTCGCCATCAGTGAAAACCATATAGGCCCGCTGGCCTACAAGCCTGGCGAAGTCGTCACTGCCATCGATGGAACCACCATCGAGGTGGTGGACACCGATGCCGAGGGGCGCATGGTGCTGGCCGATACCCTGGCCATGGCGGTTGGGGACAAGCCGGACTTGCTCATCGACTACGCCACCCTGACCGGTGCCTGCAAGCGGGCCCTTGGCAGCCATTACAGCGGTGCTTTTACCAATCGCCCCGCCTGGCTTGGCGAACTGATCAGCCTGGGTCAGCAAAGTGGCGAGCGGATCTGGCCCTTCCCGCTGGATGAGGATTATGACGACAACCTCGAGAGTGAATGGGCGGATCTGTTGCAGTGCGCCCCCGGTAGCTCGCCGGATCATATCGATGCCGCCCGCTTCCTCAGCCGTTTTGTAGGGGCACAGACGCCCTGGCTGCATCTGGACTTGAGCGGTTTTCGCAGCAAGGGGGGCAATGGCGTGGTCAGCAGCGAGGTGACGGGGTTCGGTGTCCGGCTGACTCTGGATCTGCTCGCGAGCCCGCTGCGTTGATCAACATGGGATGCGGGGGCGCCGTGCCCCCTTTGGATACAAGCAAAGAGCCAAGCATTGAGGACAAGCGTGAAACAACCAAGTTATGACTGGGTATTGTTCGATCTGGACGAAACCCTGCTGGATTTCCCGGTGACCGAAGCCCTGGAGCGGACCCTGCAGATCTACGGAGTGGTGCCCAGCCCCGCCAAGATGGCGGAATATCAGGGGCTGAACCACAGACTCTGGCAGCAGTACAACAGTGGCGAGATAGACGCGACCCACCTGCAGCAGACCCGTTTCGCCCTGTTTGCCGAACAGGTGAATGTGGCCCCCATGGCCATGAACGAGACCTTCCTGCAGCAGATCATCGCTCTCAGCATCCCCCTCGACGGGGTGACGGAGACCCTGGCGACGCTGCAGGGACGGGTACGGATGGGGATCATCACCAATGGCTTCAGCCTGCCCCAGCGGGGTCGTCTCGACAAGCTTGGGTGGGGCGACAGGTTCGAGACATTGGTCATCTCCGATGAGGTGAAGGTGACCAAACCGGCTCCCGCCATCTTCCAGCTCGCTCTCGAGCGGATGGGGCGACCGAATCCTGCCCGAGTACTGATGGTGGGGGACAACCCCAAGACCGATATCGCCGGTGCCGCGGCCCAGGGGCTCGCCACCTGCTGGTATAACCCCGCGCGTCAGGATGCCTCCTGTGAGCCGACCCATGAAATCCATCACTTCGCTCACCTCGGTGCCATCGTATTGGGGCAGTGAGGCGGCGAGTGTATGAGAAAAGGTGCCATGATGGCGCTGGTATAAAAAAGGCAGCCCGAAGGCTGCCTTTTTGCATGAATGAGCGGCCCTAGCGAGCCAGACGGCCCAGCAGCCAGGCCTCCAGCAGGGCCACCCCTGGGGCCAGCACGGATTCGTCGAAGTCAAAGGCCGGATGGTGGTGGGGGGCTGCCAGGTTGGCACCGAGGATGAGGTAGGCCGCCTGTCCGCCATTGCGTTGCACCCGTTCGATGAGAAAACCCGCATCTTCACTCGCCCCGAAACGGCGGCTGTGGATGGTCTTGAACGACAAGGCGTTGGCCAGCGGGACTATCTCCTCGAGCAGGGCGGGGCTGTTCTCGATGCCGATGGCTTCGCCCTGCTTGCGAATGAGGTAGGTGGTTCCCTGCATGGCGGCGGCGCCCGCCACGATCTGCTGCACCTGGCTGAACATGTAGTCATTGAGCGCAGGTGTCGCGCCGCGGGTTTCTCCCTGCAACAGGGCGTGGCCCGGGATCACGTTGCGACCGCTGCCGGCGTGGAGCTGGCCGATGTTGATGCGGGTCATGCCATCGCGATGGCGGGGAATGCCGAGCATGGCCGTGGTGGCCATGCAGGCCGCCGCCAGCGCATTGCAGCCGGCGTTGGGCTCAAGCCCCGCGTGGGCGGCGCGCCCCATCAGCTCCACATCGAACTTGGTGGAGCAGAGGAAATCGGTGGGATTGACCACCAGTTCGCCACTCTCGGCATGAATGCCGATGTGCAGGGCCAGCAGGGCATCCACATCATCGAGCTGCCCACCGGCGGCCAGGGCCTTTCCACCGCGGCACCCCTCCTCGGCGGGCTGGAAGAACAGCTTGATCCGGCCATTGAGTGTCTCGGCCAGGCTTTTTATCCGCTCGGCCAGCACCAGACCGATGGCGGTGTGGCCGTCGTGGGCACAGGCGTGCATCCAGCCCGGGTTGCACGATTGCCACTCCCCCTGGCTCGGGCCATGACCGGGATCCTGCTGCTCCTCCACTTCCACGGCATCGATGTCGAAGCGAAACCCCAGGGTGGGGCCGGGTCGGCCGCTGTCCCAGAGTCCCATCACCCCGGTGATCTCCTCGATACGAGCCAGCCAGTCGGGGTCGGCACCCTGACGAAGGGCTCGCGCCTTCTGGGCGGGTACGTCGATTTCCCGGCCCATGATGAGGTTGCTGGCCAGCAGCTGGTCGCCCAGCATGACGGAAAAACCGAGTTCAGAGAGGTGACGGGCGATGAGAGAGCTGGTTCGAAATTCACACCAGGCCGCTTCGGGCAAACGATGAAGGTCACGGCGCCAGCGGCGCAGAGCATCCTGAGTCATGGTACATCCTGCATGTCGAGTCCAGTGGACATTGTGAAGGGCAGGAGGGGCGGAGTAAATCCCGGTGACGGAATGCAACGAGGGGAGCCTGTGGCTCCCCTCGTGGGTAGTCTGGATGCTTGTGATTGAAAAATGGACGGCGATTGTCGATAAACATCGACTCCCATTCATATTTCACTCCAGATCATCAAAAGTGCAATCTTCTGTTCAACTAACCAGCACCCCGGAGATGCTGGTTCGCAACAGCAGGTCTGCGCTGGCTGATTGACCGACTCAGAGCTGACCCAGGGAGGGCAGAGAGACGGCAACCAGAGTGAAAAATACGGTAAAAACGGCGGTAACAACGAACTCAGTCATCATTTGTCTCCCTTGGTTGATGAGTAGTGGGACCAAGATACCATATCGGGGCGATAAAACAATGAAGATTGTGTTTTTTGCGGTCTTTTTGTGTCGCACAGGCTGAGGTTGGTATTTTTATGTTTTTATGGGTTTTTTTTGAACCGCTGGTCTCTTGCTGGAGTGAGATATGGCTGTGTAATTTTATTTATCCAATAAAAACAATTGATTGTGTGTTTTTGTCGTAATTTTTATCAAGGGTTTTCGTGGGGCTCATTTGGTTTTCATCAAGTTTTCATCGGCAATATTGCCACTGGCTGAGCCATAAACTGTCATCCAGGTGATGTTGAGGTGTCTGGGCCACCTTTTTCTACCCATCAGCAAGTTATCTGTCAGAGAATGTCATAACGCCTGTCAGGAGAAGGGGATTACCCCGGTTGAGGGAGAGGCATCTTTCAATTTGGCGGGTGATTTACCCTGAAGGGGGCGGATCTGGCGTGCGTACATGCCTGTAATGATGCTTTGACATGGCATTACCGCGTCATCTCCGGGCTTGTCAGTGGATCCTGTTGCCTGATGAGCAGATCGTCATGGTGTCCAGGCTGGCAACAGGGAGAGCAAGGGGTGAAGGCGCCAAGGCGCTAGTCAGTTCCCGCCATGGCCAGCAGCTGCTTATTGACCCAGGCGGTGGCGTTCAGATAGAGGTAACTGACCTTCTCCTCGCTCAAGCCAAGGCGGGCCGTGCTGGCCATGATCCGCTGCCAGTCCGCATTCTCGTAATCCTCGCAAAAGCTGAGATAAAACCCCAGGTCTCCCTGGCGAGCCAGCAGGGCGGCGCGGACTGCATCGGTGAGGGGGATGGAGGCAATCAGCTGTTCCAGTGGTTGTCCCATGAGCACATCCTGCAAGGAGAGCAGGCCGGTGAGAAAGGCCTGCTGCGCCTGCAGGGCGGGTGCATGGGTATGGGCGAGCAATTCACAGAAGCGGGCCCGGATCAGAGACATCTGATAGAGCTCGGCGCTCTTGTCATGACCCGCACTGGTGGCGGCGACCAGGGTCACGAAGCGTTTTAGCTGGGCGTGGCCGAGGTGGCTGGCCGCCTGGCGAAAGGAGGTCACGGGGGGGGTGGCCTCAGGATTCAGGTTGTTGACGTAATGGAGCAGTTTGAGTGAGAGAGAGGCATCCTGGTCGAGCAGCTGTTCTATGTGGTTCAGATCCGGGCTGCTCTGGTTGACCTCTTGCAGCAATTGCACCACGACCAGCTGATCCGGCGGCAGCGTGGCCTGCTGTACCAGTTGCGGGCGGCTGAAGAAGAACCCCTGAAACAGGGCGACGCCCAGCGCCTTCATCCGTTCGAACTCTTCCTCGTCTTCCACCTTCTCGGCGAGATAGGTGAGGGGCATGTGGCGATGGGATTCTATGAACGACGCTATCGTCGCCAGTGGCGTGGCGCGCAAGTCGAACTTGATGATGTGGACATAGGGCAGGAAGCGCTCCCAGGCCGGCGAGAGGGTGAAGTCATCGAGCGCCAGCCGATAGCCCAGTTGATGCAACTGAACCACCTTGGCCAGCAGGGCATCATCGGGAATGGCATCTTCCAGGATCTCGATCACCACCTTGCCCTGGGGCAGGCACTCGGCCAGCCCATCCAGCAACAAGGAGTGGGGGAAGTTGATAAAACAGGGGTGGCCGCCGAGCAACTGATCGATGTTCTGGTGCAGAAACTGCTCGACGACCAGTCTGGCCGTCGCCTGCTGGGACGAAATATGGGGAAACACATTATCCAGGCTGTCGCGAAACAGCAGCTCATAGGCGTGGGTATTGAGATCACGGTCCAGAATGGGCTGCCTTGCAACATAGGAATACATATTTCTCTCCAGCATGGGCTCTGGCTAGATTCTATGGGCAAGCGGATCACTATGCCAGCGCCAAGCCGTGCCAAGGGACAGCAACTGGCAGAGTGATCGGCGAAAAACTCCTTGTCAGAAGAGATAGTTGAGTTGCAGACCGGCCAGCCAGGCATCCCCTTCCGAGGTGCCCTGGAAGGTGGAGGTCGTCTGGGGCACGCCGGGTTTGAGCTGCATGGTCTCGCTGACATCGACCTTCTTGCCATCGAGCAGGGTCAGGCCGAGATCCAGAGAGAGGTTTTTGTCGAGCTGATACCCGACGCCCGCGCTGTACCAGATCCGGTCAGAATCGGGAATGGAGATGGTGCGTCGATCGGCGGGCACCGGGCTGCGGTCATAGGCGATGCCGGAGCGCAGCTGCCACTTGGGATCCAGTCGATAGGTGAGGCCCAGGGCATAGCGCCAGCTGTCTTGCCAGTGCTCGTCCTTGATGTGCATGGTGCCATAGTGATCGAGCCCGGCCTCCAGTGACACGAACTTGCTCCAGTTGGTCCAGTTGATGCTTGAATGCAGCGCCAGTGCGGGGGTCAACTGATGGAACAGGGCCAGCTCGGCAGTGGCGGGCAGGGGCAGGTCCAGGCTGCCGGTATCGGTGAAGGTGCGCCCTTGCAGATCGGTGCCGACGGCGTCACCGGAGAGGGTCAGGTTGACGTCGTGACGGTAGGAGAGGCCGACACGGGTCGAGGACGAGAGCTCGAGCAGTGTCCCCAGATTCCAGCCCATGGCCCAGCCATCGCCCTTGAGGTGCTTGGCAATCTTGTTGTTCGATGGGAAGGTGCCGCCCACTTCCCCTTCGCCATGAATGGCGGAGAGCCCCGCGCCGACAGACCAGATCGGGTTGATGCGATAGGCCAGAGACGCCCCCAGATCCACCGTCTTGATATCGGAAACATTGCCGAAATGGCCGGCGTTGTAGCTGTCCGGCATCTGGACGCCGAGGCCGTAATAGGAGGTGGCCGCCAGCCCCAGCCGCCATTGATCGTTCAGGGGAATGATGAGGTAGGCATTGGGTACCCAGGCGTCCCCAGCGATGTCATGGGCTCCCGCGTCCAGGTTCACCGGTCCCGTGGCGGTCGGCACCCGGGTGGTGCCCTCGATGTTGACGTCGGGATGGATGTAGATGACGCCGCCGGAGAAGGCGGTGCGATCGAAGCGGGTCATGGCAGCTGCGTTGCGCGACAGCACGCTGGCGTTGTCGGCGATGGCGGCTTCACCGGCAAAGGCGCGGCCCATCCCGGTGGCAGACTGCTCTGCCAGCTGGAAACCGGCGGCCTGGACCTGGGCTGATGCCATCAGCAGGGCGAGAAGAGAGAGCTTCATGTTCGGGTGCATTGCTAGTCCTTGGGTGAACTTGGTGTTCATTCTGTTTTTTGGTTGGGGGCAGGATTTTATATGGTATGACCAGCAAGGCAACGGGGATGGAGGGCGTGGCGGCAAAACGGGATTAAATGCTGAGGGAACGGGGGGTAACAGCTTGATAAAAAACGAAAAGCGTACAGCTGTTTGCTACAGCTGTACGCTCAATCGTGATCCCGGTACAAAAAAAGAGCGCCCGCAGGCGCTCTTCTGGAAATCCTGAAATCAGAATTTCATGTTGAACTGGGCAGAGGCCAGGAAGGCGTTGCCGTGGGAGGTTCCCTGCCAGCGCAGTGTGTCGGCGTGAGTACGCATCCCTTCGTTCACGTCCACTTCCTTGCCATCCAGATAAGCCATGCCGAAGTCGATGCTCATGTCTTGATCGATGTGGTAGGTGGCACCGGCGCTGTACCAGACGCGATCAGAGTCAGGAATGCTCAGGCTGCGGTATTCCGGCTCGATAGGGCTGTTGTCGTAGGCAAAGCCGATACGGGCTTCCCAGGCCGGGTTGACGTACCAGGTGCCGCCGATGGCGTAACGCATGGCGTCCTTGAACTTCTCGTCTTTTTGCAGGCAGACACCGCCAGCACAGGCGTTGCTGGTCGCCTTGAGCTCCTGGAAGGCGCTCCAGTCGGTCCAGTTGACGGAGTAGTGCACCGCGAATTGCTGGTTCAGACGGTGGTAGCCGGCGAATTCAGCCTGGGCTGGCAGATCCAGCTTCAGGTTGCCATCGACCACACGGTTGCCGGAGGTGGCACCCTGGAAGTCGCCATCAAAGCTCAGGTCTACCTGGGAGCGGTAGGTCAGCGCCAGACGGTTGCTGTCGTTGATCTCGTACAGGGTACCGACGTTCCAGCCAAAGCCCCAGGTATCACCCTTGAGGTGGGCCAGGCGGGTGTCAGCCTTGGCGCCAGGAATGGCGGCGGCCAGCGCACCGGCGTAGCGGTTCAGCTCGGCTTCTGCATAGACGGCGTTGATACCGGCACCGATGCTGAAGTTGGAGTTGATGCGATAGGCGATGTTGGGGTTGATGTTGAAGGTCAACAGTTCGGTATCACCGGCACCGGCACCCGCGGCATAGGTCTTGGAGTATTCGGTGGAGAGACCGTAGTTGGAGAACATGCCAATCCCCCAGGCCCACTGGTCATTCAGGGGCTGGATGAAGTAGGCCGCCGGTACGAAAGCATCCGGCGCGATATCGCTCTCGCTGGCCGGTACGGCACCGGCAAGTTTGCCGTCGACATCCACATCGGGCTTGATATAGGTGCCGGATACGGACACTGCCATCTTGTCGAAGGTGGTCATGGCGGCCGGGTTGCGGGCCAGTACGGATGCGTTATCCGCAACGGCTGCTTCCCCGGCGTAGGCGCGACCCAGACCGGAGGCCGAGTGCTCGTTCAGCTGGAAGGCAGCCGCAAAGGTCTGGGTGCTGGCCAGGGTGACGGCCGCGGCGATCAGGCTTTTCTTGAAAAAGGCAGTAGTCATAGTGTTCTCTCTTGTAAGCAGATTTTATGTCGATATCACGGCTCTTTGTCCGCTATAAACGACAAGATCTGTTGTTATTTAAGCTTCTTCCCATTCACTTCTGGCGTGATTCTATGGATCTGGTAGGAGGTAAGAAATCAGACCAGTGACAGCAGAATACATAAAAGTTTCCATTGTGTTAATCATTTGTTTTAACTCGGCGTTTTATTAGTCAGATTTATCCATTATTGGGTAATAAATGGCCAATGCGGTTTCGTTTGTATCACTCAAATAAATTCGTGGTTTTGTGACTTCACGCGGGAAATGGGCGGGGAATTGCGGTGATGTGGAGAGGAACAGGCAGACAAAGGGCTTGTCTGCCTGTGGAGCTGACATCCCCAGGGGGGCGTCAGTCTGGGTTAAGTTCTGTTAAATCGACCAGTGCAGCCGGGACTCCAGTTGCTTGGCGACCGGGGCCAGGGGTTCCTGCATGTCGCCTATCAGCACCATGTTGGCGCCCTTGAGAGGCATGATCTCCCCTTTGAGCTGACCATCCTCAAAGTCAGGCTGGAGGCTGAGGGGTACATGTTTGGGCACCAGGAACAGGGTGACAGGCCCCATCTTGCCCTGGATCACCATGTGCAGCGCCGGCCCCTGGTAAAAGGCGCAGTGATTCACATAGGTCACCTTCATCCCTTGCATGTCCATCAGGGTGGCGCCGTATTTCTCCATCTTGGCGTTGATGGTCTGCAGGCTGACCTTCTCATCCACGCCCTTGATGAAGGGTTCTTCCCCGTAGACATGGGCCATGGCCACCTGTGCGAGGGAGAGTTCGGCCGGGGCCGGGGTGGGCCAGCTCAGCCAGCGGGTGCTCATGCCAAGCAGGAATGCCACTGAGGCCGCCATGGCGAGACTGCGCCACTGAGGGCGTGCCACGGGTTGCGGCAGGGGAACCACGATTTCATCATCGGCTTCCATCGCCTGGCGTAGCAGGATGCGCTCGGCCAGGCCGGGCGGTACCTCCACCTCGAGGGCACGATGCAGATGCCGATCCAGCTGCTTCATCTCATCCAGGTGTTTGCGATTGGCCGGGGAGCCCTGGGCCGCGGCGAGGAACACAGGATCGGTGTCCGTCGGATGGGCAGTGGCCCGGCGGCGAAACTCAAGCTCATCCATTGTTGTGTCCTCTCTGTTGTGCTGCTGACTCCATGGCCTCTTTTATCTGGTTGCGAGCCCGAAACAGCCGGGTCATGACGGTGTTCTTGTTCAGGCCCAGCTGCTCGGCGATCTCCTCGCCGCTGAACCCCCCCAGCACCTGCAATAGCAGGGGCTCCTGATATTCGGCGGGCAGCCGGGCGATATGACGCCTGAGCCACTCGTTTTCCATCTCCTGCTCGTTGTGCAGGTTGCCCGGATCGCTCTGGGGATGATCGTCGAGATCCACCAGATCGAACTGCTTGCGCTCAAAGCGCCTGGCGTTTTCCCGCCGCAATATGGTGATGAGCCAGGCCTTGGCGGCCTTGTCGTCGATCAGGGTGTCGATCGCCTTCCAGGCGCGCAGGAAGGTCTCTTGCACCAGGTCTTCGGCGACCTGCGGATCCCGGCACAGCCAGTAGGCATAGCGGTAGATGTCTGCGTGCAGGGCATGGACCAGAGCTTCATATTTGGTTTGTTTATCTGCCATACCTCCATAGACCGGTGTGGTCGAGGGATCCTTTCCTGCCCCCGCACTTTTTTTTCTGAAAAAACCAAACGCCATTGCTGGACTTCCTTTTATCTGAGGTGGCTTGCTGTGCATTCACTCATGAATACACGCCAGTTTCCTGAGGAGATAGGCTATCGCAAAAGTTTCTCTGGTGCACAATCCCTTGGCGAGCGCGGACCAGTGCAGCTGGACCGGCGTGCGGGAAACATCGGCAAAACAGGCCCTGTCCAGTGCATCGAGCAAGGGACCGATGACGGGATCCCGATGACAGGGCAGGCTGGACAGATGCAGGAACTCTTTTCCCCAACGCAGTTCCCCCCAACCGAGCAGTGCCCACCTGGCCGAGTCCGGCTCTTGCCGGGCCAGCGCCCTTTGCAGGCGCCAGAACGCCAGCCAGCGCGTCCCATGCTGGCACAAGCCGCGCAGCAGCAGCGCCCCCAGTACCCAGAGCAGGCTCTCCCCAGCAGGCGTGAGGGGGAGGCTTGCTTCCTCATCCATCGAGCCTTCGAATATCAGCGTCCTGGGCGGCAGGCTTGCATGGTCGATGCGTCCGCTCAGGGTATTGAACCAGGGCAGCTCCACGGCGGGCAGCACATAGCGGCCGGGCGCCTCGGCAATCAGAGCCTGGCGCCATTGATGCTCACTGCGCAGGGCCCCCTTGGCAAGGAAGCGCTCCTGCTGTTGCTCCCCATCTGGCCTCATCGTGAGGCCTGCTGGCAAGGGGGCCTGAGGCGGCAGCCTCATGCGGCTGCCATCCCCGCCCTCCATGACCAGAGTCAGGGTGCGGATCACCGGCTCGCCGGTCCGGGCGCCCGCTGCCGGAGTGAACTGCTCGGTCAGCACCAGGCTGCTGGCCACCGGTTCCACCGGCGCCTTGTCGATCTTGATGAGGCGGGTGGCGGCCCTGGCGGAGAGGGCTTCGCTGCCACCGTATGACTGGGGCAGGCGTCCCTGGAAGCGGGGAGACTCGACAGGGTGCAGTCCCGCCTCTTTGGCCTGCAGCAGCCACTTGCGGGTCAGTCTGCCTGGCATGCCCGGGCTGGCGGGAGATTCCCACTGATCGTTGCCGAGGCGGCGAATGATGAAGTCCTCACCGACCGGTTCGCCGAGATTGGGGGCCTCCAGGTTGGCAGGCAGCCAGAGGCTGAGCTCATAGATGAAGGGCTGGCCGGGGTAGAGCGGCCCCTGGTGCGGGACGCTGGCGATCAGTTCAATGGGGGAGGTGGCGGGCCTCGCCTGTGAGTCCGGCGGCGGGCGACTGGTGAGCGGCAATGCGGGGGTTTGCTCGGCCCCCACCGTCAGAGGCGGGATCTGGTTTGCGTCACTCGCGACCCGGTGCAGGGGGATCTGCCAGCGGGT
The DNA here is from genome assembly GCF_054052485.1 of Aeromonas intestinalis. Lineage (NCBI taxonomy): Bacteria > Pseudomonadati > Pseudomonadota > Gammaproteobacteria > Aeromonadales > Aeromonadaceae > Aeromonas > Aeromonas intestinalis. The sequence continues at coordinate 244,392 of NZ_JBSTYK010000007.1, read as the reverse complement.
CAGGCGGGTGACCGGGGTGCTGACGCGGCTGATGCTGACCCGGCCCACGGCGAACTGGCGCAGCAGCGGGGTGAGCTTGAGCTCATCACTGCCCCGCTCGCCATCGGCCTCGATGACAAGCAGCCAGCTCCCCTCGCTCTGCCCTGGCAGCAACTGTGCCCGGGGAGGGGCGGCCTGCACCGGCATGGCGAATAAAACGAGCAACGTGGCGAGTCGCAAGAAGGGGGACAGGGGCCCGATGCCGGGTCTGAGCCATGAGAGGCGGGAGGCTGGCGTTGTCACCAGGGCTCCTCCACCTTGAGCAGGGGACGGCGCTGCGCCTCCTTTCGAAGCCGCTGCTCCAGCAAGATAACGGGGGGCGCAGGGGGGCGGGGGCGCTCCGGAGTGGCATCCTGCTCCCTGGTTTGCTCGGGAGTGCCGGCCTGGGAACGGGAAGCCGCCTGGGAGGATTGGGGGCGCAGCAGGGCCAGATTATGGATCGCGTCCTCATTGCGGGGATCCAGCGCCAGGGCGGCCAGGTAGGCCTGTTCGGCGCCGCTAAGGTTGCCCAGCTGCACCAGGGCATTGCCCCGGTTGTAGTGGGCTGTGGCACTGCTGGCACGGCCATAGGCCTTCGCCGCGCGCTCATAGTCCCCCGCTCTGTACCAGGCATTGCCCTGCCAGATGGGATCCTCGAAGGTACGGGCGGCAGTCAGATAATCCCCGTGCTGATAAGCCTGCCAGGCTTCCCCCTCCTGCATCGACAGCGGCGGGGAGGCGGCGGGGAGCGCTGGTTTGGCGTACAGCGAGGGGGGGCTGGTCAGACCCAGCCCCAGGCCCAGCAAGAGCAGCCAGGCCGAACCGACGCGGGCCAGCAGCGCCAGCGGCAGCAGGGGGATCAGCAGCCAGGGGCCGAGATCCCGGGATTGTCCCTCACTCGGGGTCTGGGTCATGGGCAGGGGCGTAAAGCGCGGGGTGCCTGCCTGCAACCACTGCAGCGAGCCGCCGAGCTGGCTGGCAAGCCGGGTCATGGCATCCACATCGGGGGGAGGGAGGACGCGCCCGAGACGCAGGTTCAGCCCGGGTTCGCTGGCCGGAGGCAAGGGAGTGGCCTGGCCCCCGTTGGCCAGCAGGATATCGAGGCGGGGGCTGGCAGAGTCATGGCAGAAGAGACTGCCCTGGCAGGGCCACTGGGCGGCGATGTGATCCATTTGGCGGGGAGATAGCCCGTCGGTGATGAGCAGGAGCCGCGCCTGCTGGCCGGCGGGGATCTGGGCGAGCGCCAGGGCGACGGCCCGCTCAGGGGCGCTGCCTTGCAGCGGCATGATGGACGGGCGAAGGTCCGGCAGCAACAGAGCGATGGCGTCATGGTCACGGCTCGGGGGCATGGCGAGGTAGGCATCGGCGGCATACAGAATGAGGGCGACCGGGTGCTGTCCACTCTGGGCCAGCATCTCTTGCAGCATCAACCTCACCCGGGTCGCCCGATCCGGCGCCAGATCCTGGGCCAGCATGGAATCGGAGAGATCCAGCAGCCAGATGTCGGTGGCAGGCTGGGTAACCGGTTGGCTCTGTTGGCGCAGGGCGGGGCCGGCGAGGGCCAGGATCAACGGCAGACAGGCCAGCCAGAGCCAGGGGCGAGAGCGGCCTTGCCGCGGCAGCAGATAGGCCGCCATGGCGGGGGCGAGCAGCGCGGCCTGATGGCGACGCCGCCAACCCTGCCAGAGCCAGGGCAGCAGTGCCAGCAGCCAGAGCGGGCGCAGCAGGATCAGCTCCATCACGGCACTCCTTTCATCTGGCTAGTCATGGGCGGCTCTCCGTGATTGTCGTGAGGGCCAGCGAAGGCGAGCGGGCCACATCAGCATCAACAGGGCCAGCGCCAGCGGCCAGGGGTAGAGCTCCTGGCTCGGGCGATAGAGAAGACGGGGGCGGGCGATGGGCTCCAGGCTGTCGATGGCCTGGTTGATGTCCGAAAGATCGCTCTGGGAGCGGGCCCGAAAATAGCGGCCATGGCCGAGTTCGGCCAACTGCCTCAGCAGGGGCTCATCCAGCTCGGCGCTGGGATCCTGGCTCCCCGGGGACTGGACATCGGCGAAGGTGCCGGGATCGGCCCCCACCCCAAGGGTGTAGAAGCGAATGTTTGCGGCGCTGGCGTGCTTGGCCTCGGTCAGGGGATCCGCATTGCCTGCGGTGTTGCGGCCATCGGTCACCAGTATGAGGGCGGTGGATCGACCGGGCTCGGCATGCTGGCGGGCCAGCTGTATGGCCTCCCCGAGGGCGGTGGTACGCCCCACCAGATCAAAGTCGAGCTCCCGGGAGAGGGTCAGCAGAGCCTGGGTATCCTGGGTCAGGGGGGAGAGCAGATAAGCGTGATCCGCAAACACCACCAGGGCGATGCGATCCCCTTCCCGGCTGCGGATGAGGGCCTGGATCTGCGTTTTCACGGCACTGAGCCTATCGCGCTGCTCACCGTCGTCGAGCATGTCCTGGGTGCGCATGCTGTCCGAGAGATCCACCGCCAGGATGAGATCCCGGCTGGTCTGGTAATGGATGAGGGGCTCCTCCTGCCACTGGGGGCGGCACAGGGCCAGCACCAGGGCGCACCAGCACAGGGTCATGCGCCAGAGGGGTTGTCCCGCCTGGGGTTGCAGCAGGGGAAAACCGTCGTGGGAAAGGCCGCGCCGGCCGGGGAGCAGCGGCGGCAACCCGAAGCGCACCAGCAAGGGCAGCACCAGGGCGAGGGCGAACCAGGGCCAGGCGAGGATCATGGGGCTGGCCTGCGAGGGGCGCGCGCCAGGAAGGGGATCCGGGGCGCACTGACGCAGCGCCGACCCCAGCGCAGGTAAGCGCGGCGCAGTTGGGCACGCTGCTCTGCGTCGGGCTCCCCCTGACCATAGAGCCACAGTGGCCACTCCCTGGCGAAGGCATGGAAGTGACTGCCTCCCCGCTCATCCAGCCAGCGGAGCCAGGCGTCTCCCTGCAATGTACGTGCCTCGGGCCAGCGGGCCAGGGCTGCCGCTCGCAGGGTGGTTTGCAGGCGGGGAACAAGGTCCGGGCCCTGCCACGCCAGCTGGCGAGCCCAGCGGCGCTGGCGCCAGCTCGTCTTGCCAAGTAGCGTGATCAGGCAGATGGCCAGCAGGATGATCACCAACCAGCCGAGCGCCGGCAGGCGGGGATCCGCAGGGCTGGTCAGGGCGGCCCCGGGATGGATGTCCCGCAGCTGGGCCTGGATCTCGGCGAGTCGCTCCGTGGGCGCGCTGGAGGGGGAACCCTCGGGGACAATCAGATCAGACGGCATCCACCCTCCTGCCACTGGTGCTGCAGGGGTTTGCCGTTGTCGAGACGATAGAGGCGCTGCACCAGAGGTAGCAACTGCTGTTGCTCTGACTCTGCGATACCTTCTGCTGCCGCTTGGTATTTCAACCTGAAAGATGCGCTATTTCCATCGAGCCAGCCGCTATGTCTGCCTGTCTGCACCGCCAACCGTCCCGCCTCTGGCAGGGTCGCCTCCAGGGGATCCCGGATCTGCCAGTAGTGAATGTCATGTCTTTGGCCAAGGCGCTGCAACTGCTGGCGCAGGGCGGGATCGCAGGGTTGGTGATCCCCGATGAGGGTGAGTCTGGCCCCCTGGGGCAGGGCTTGTCTGGCGAGGATCTGGGCGAGGGACTGGGGGCAGGGCGCGCGATCCAGCCCCAGCGCGTACTGGTGGCAGAGGGTTTGCAGCAAGGGTAGGAGCGAGCCGCGCTGGACGGTGATCTGGCTCTGCGCACCCTGGCAGATCAGGGTGTTGGCCTGTTTTTCCCCCTGCCAGAGCAGGGCGGCGGCGAGCTCGCAACCCAGGCGGGCCTTGAGCTGTGGCCCCGAGCCGAAATACATGGCTGGGGAGAGATCCAGCAGCAGCCAGTGAGCCTGCTCCTGCTCCTCCCCATAGAGACGGGTATAGGGGCGGCCGAGGCGAGCGGTCACCCGCCAGTCGATGTGGCGCACCTCGTCCCCCGCTTGATAGGCGCGCAGTTCGCGAAAACTCAAACCCGGCATCCGCCCGAGCCGGCCCTGCTTCGCCTGATGGACACGGGCCCGGGGGCCTGTTCTTGCCCAGAGCCGGATGGCCAGCAAGCGATCCAGCGGCAGGGCGATATCCGGATGCTGGCGGGGATCGGTATCGGCGATCAGGGACATGCGTGCCCCCCTTGTCGATGCTCCGGTGTGAGAGCGGGGCTCAGGGGCACGGTATGGTGTCCAGCAGGAGTGCGATCAGCGCCTCGTTGTCGAGGTTGTCGGCCAGCGCCTGATAACTCGGGATGAGGCGATGGCGCAGCACGGCGGGGGCGAGCTGCTGGATATCCTCCGGCAGCACGAAGTCGCGCCCGGCGAGCCAGGCCCGTGCCCGGGCCGCCCGAGCGAGACCAATGCTGGCCCTGGGGCTGGCGCCGACCGTGATGAGGGGCGCGAGCTCGGGGCAGAGTCCGCTGCCTGGGCGGGTGGCGCAGACCAGCTGCACCAGGTAGTGCTCGAGGCGCCCCTGCATCTGAACATTCAACACCTCGGTGCGGGCGCGTTGCAGATCGGCCTGGCTCAGGGTCAGGGGCGGGGAGGCGACCTGCTCGCCCCTGGCATTGAGCTGCAGGATGGCGAGCTCCACGGCGGGGCTCGGGTACTCCACCATGAGTTTGAGCAGGAAGCGATCGAGCTGGGCCTCCGGCAGGGGATAGGTCCCTTCCTGTTCTATGGGGTTCTGGGTCGCGGCCACCGTAAAGAGTGGCGGCAGGCGCCAGCTCTTCTTGCCGACCGTGATCTGGTGCTCTGCCATGGCCTCCAGCAGGGCGGATTGTACCTTGGCGGGCGCCCGGTTGATCTCGTCTGCCAGCACCAGATGGTTGAACAGGGGGCCGGGCTGGAACACGAAGCTCGCATCCTGGGGGTGAAACACCTCGCTGCCGGTGAGATCGGCGGGCAACAAGTCCGGGGTGAACTGGATGCGGGCAAAGCGTCCCTCCACGGCGCCGGCCAGCGCCTTGACGGCCCGGGTCTTGGCAAGGCCAGGGGCGCCTTCGATCAACACATGTCCTTCACATAACAGGGCGATCAGGAGCCCCTCGATGAGGGGGCCCTGACCCAGGATCTGGCTGCCAAGATAGTCGCTTAGTTGTCTGAACCCGGTCGCTGTCATGAGATGAAGCCGTTGTTTTAATAGAAGTTGCTCTTTTTATACCCCAGATGCCCGACGAGGGCGAGGGAGGGGGCCGAGATGGCGACAATTTAGTTTCAATCAGGCGTATGAAAGTTGTGATTGGATTGTTAAGATGTGGCGCAATGAGGTCAGACCTCTACCCTTCAACCCAAGGAGCCAGGATGAAACAGCCATTGAAACTGACGACGCGCCAGGGCGAACGGATTGCCGTCGTGGCGGGTCTGCGCACCCCCTTTGCCAAGCAGGCAACCGCCTTTCACGGGGTGCCTGCGGTGGATCTCGGCAAGCTGGTGGTGAGCGAGCTGCTCGCCCGTACCGACCTCGATCCCATGCTCATCGATCAGCTGGTATTCGGCCAGGTGGTGCAGATGCCGGAGGCGCCGAACATCGCCCGCGAGATCGTGCTCGGCACCGGCATGAGCGTCAGTACCGATGCCTATAGCGTGTCGCGCGCCTGCGCCACCAGTTTCCAGGCGGTGGCCAACGTGGCCGAGTCCATCGTAGCTGGCAGCGTCGACATCGCCATCGCCGGCGGTGCCGACTCCTCCTCCGTGCTGCCCATCGGGGTGAGCAAGACCCTGGCACGGGCCCTGGTGGATTTGAACAAGGCCCGAAACCTCCAGCAGCGTTTTAACATCCTGCGCAGGCTGCGTATCAAGGATCTGATGCCGGTGCCGCCGGCGGTGGCCGAGTATTCCACCGGTCTCTCCATGGGCCAGACTGCCGAGCAGATGGCCAAGAGCCACGGCATCAGCCGCGAGGCCCAGGACGCCCTGGCGCACCGCTCCCATACCCTGGCGGCGCAGGCGTGGGCCGAGGGCAAATTGAGCGACGAGGTGTTCACCGCCCACGTGCCCCCCTACAAATCGCCCCTTGAGCGGGACAACAACATCCGCGAGAGCTCTGACCTGGCAAGCTACGCCAAGCTCAAACCCGTGTTCGACCGGCTGCATGGCTCCGTCACCGCCGCCAACGCCACCCCGCTCACCGATGGCGCCGCCGCCGTGCTTCTGATGCGCGAGGGACGGGCGAAGGAGCTGGGGCTGGAGCCGCTCGGTTATATCCGCAGCTTCGCCTTCTCCGCCATCGATGTGTGGCAGGACATGCTGATGGGCCCCTCCTACGCCACCCCGCTGGCACTGGACCGCGCCGGCATCACCCTCGGCGATCTGACCCTGATCGACATGCACGAGGCGTTCGCCGCCCAGACCCTGGCCAACCTCAAGATGTTTGCCAGCGCCGAATTCGCCCGGGACAAGCTGGGTCGTGACAGCGCCATCGGCGAGGTGGACATGGACAAGTTCAACGTGCTCGGCGGCTCCCTGGCCTATGGCCATCCCTTCGCCGCGACCGGGGCACGCATGATCACCCAGACCCTCAACGAACTGCGTCGTCGGGGTGGGGGCCTTGCCCTCAACACCGCCTGCGCCGCGGGCGGACTGGGGGCAGCCATGGTGCTGGAGGTGGAATAATGGAGACGAACAAGATGAGTACCAATACCTTCGCGCTGGCCGTTCGCAAGGACGGCATCGGCATCCTGACCATGGATGTGCCCGGCGAGAGCATGAATACCCTCAAGGCCTCATTTGCGGGCGAGATCCGGGACTTGTTGGCCGAGGTGAAGGCGAACAAGGATCTGATCGGCCTGGTGGTGGTCTCCGGCAAGAAGGACTCCTTCATCGCGGGGGCCGACATCAGCATGCTGGCGGCCTGCACCAGCGCCAGCGACGCCCAGCAGCTGGCCCGGGAAGGGCAGCAGGTGTTCGCCGAGATCGAGGCCCTCGGCATCCCGGTGATCGCCGCCATTCACGGCCCCTGCCTCGGCGGCGGGCTGGAGCTGGCCCTGGCCTGCCACGGCCGGGTCATCACGGATCACGGCAAGACGGTGCTGGGCCTGCCGGAAGTGCAGCTCGGCCTGCTGCCGGGCTCCGGCGGTACCCAGCGCCTGCCACGCCTCATCGGGGTGGCCAAGGCACTGGATCTCATCCTGACCGGTAAGCAGGTGCGCGCCAAGCAGGCCAAGAAGCTCGGCCTGGTGGATGATGTGGTGCCCCCTTCCATCCTGCTGGAGGCCGCCGTCAAACTGGCCAAGAAGGGCAAGCCGCGCCATGCCCTCAAACGGGATCTGCAGGGCAAGTTGCTGGAAACCAACGCCCTGGGTCGCAAGGTGTTGTTCGATCAGGCCCGCAAGGGGGTGATGAGCAAGACCCGTGGCAACTACCCGGCGCCCGAGCGGATCCTCGAGGTGGTGCGCATCGGCGTGGAGGAGGGGATGCAGGCCGGCCTCACCGCTGAGGCTCGCCACTTCGGCGAGCTGGTGATGACGCCTGAATCTGCCTCTTTGCGCTCCCTTTTCTTCGCCACCACCGAGATGAAGAAGGAGGTGGCCTACCAGGGGGCTGCACCGCGCAAGGTCAGCCAGGCTGCCGTGCTTGGTGGAGGCCTGATGGGGGGTGGTATCGCGTTTGTTACCGCCACCAAGGCCGGGGTGCCGGTGCGGATCAAGGACGTGAATAGTGCAGGCATCGGCAATGCCATGCGTTACAGCTACGATCTGCTGTCCAAGAAGCTAAAACGTCGTCAGATCTTGCGTAGCGATCTGGAAAAGCAGATGAATATGCTGTCCGGCACCCTAGATTATTCGGGCTTCCACCGGGTCGACATGGTGGTGGAGGCGGTGTTTGAAGATCTCGCCTTGAAGCACCAGATGGTGCAGGACGTGGAGCGGGAGTGCGGCGAACAGACCGTGTTTGCCTCGAACACTTCTTCCCTGCCCATCCACCAGATTGCGGCCAACGCCGCCCATCCGGAGCGTGTGGTGGGCCTGCACTACTTCAGCCCGGTGGACAAGATGCCGCTGGCCGAGATCATCCCCCACGCCGGTACCAGCCCGGAGACGGTGGCTACTACCCTGGCCTTCGCCCGCGCCCAGGGCAAGACGCCCATCGTGGTCAAGGACGAGGCCGGTTTCTACGTGAACCGCATCCTCGCGCCCTACATGAACGAGGCGGCCCGGCTGGTGCTGGAAGGGGAACCGGTGGAGGTGCTGGACGGCGCCCTGCTTGACTTCGGCTTCCCGGTCGGCCCCATCCAGCTGTTGGATGAGGTGGGCATCGACGTGGGGGCCAAGATCTCCCCCATCCTCGAAAAAGAGCTCGGCGGCGAGCAGTTCCAGGCGCCGGCGGCGTTTGACAAGCTGCTGCAAAACGAGCGCAAGGGGCGCAAGAACGGCAAGGGCTTCTACCTCTATGGCAAGGCCGCGCCGCGCAACAAGCTCACCGGCAAGGAGGGCAAGAAGACGGTGGATGACAGCGTCTACGCCGTGCTCGGAGTGTCGGTCTCTCCCAAGCTGGCCCGCCAGGAAATGGCAGAGCGCTGCGTGCTGATGATGCTCAACGAAGCGGCCATGGCCCTGGATGCCGGCGTGGTGGCCTCGGCCCGTGACGGCGACATCGGCGCCATCTTCGGCATCGGCTTCCCGCCGTTCCTGGGCGGCCCCTTCCGCTACATGGATAGCCTCGGCATCCCTCATCTGGTGGAGCGTCTCGAGCACTATCAGAAGCGCCACGGGGATCGCTTCGCCCCCTGCGCACGCCTCAAGGCGATGGTGGCGGAGCAGCAGAGCTTCTATTGATGTGAAGGCACTGCATTTGTCATGAGCAAGAGGCGGCCCCAGGGCCGCCTCTTTCATCTGGTGCTATCCCGCCGGCGTCGGCTATGGTTCAGCGAGGGGCCATTGCGGATGGAAAAGGGGGTAAATTATTGATCTGGCGCAAACCAGCCCCCTATTTATTACTTTGGTGGCATAGGCGTTGGGGGCCGCTTGAGTTCAAATAGTCCCATCGGAGCGGGAACATACCCGCAACCAAGAGGGACACCCATTTTCACTGGATGAAGGACACATTATGAGTCTGCTTGAACAAACCATCTGGAACATATTGGGATACGGGGCCATGCCTTTTATCTTCCTGAGCGGATTTGTAGCCGTCGCCGTGACCTGCTGCGTGCTGCTCAACCTCTTCGGGGTCAAGTCCGCCGAGAAATGATCCAGTCCGGTTCATACCGCCAAATGCCAGCCTTCGGGCTGGCATTTGTTTTTCTCATCTTTTAAGCACTTATCTGCGCCCTCCTGGGCAAATCTTCGGCCTGGCGGTCGAACCCTGCGCCAATATTGAGTACACTGGCGCGCAGTTTTTCGGCGCGTATTCCACTTCAAGGTATTCAAGGTTTCTATGGCTCTCAAGGCAACCGTATTCAAGGCGCAACTCAGTCTGTCCGACATGGACCGCCATCAGTATCAGGATTTCTCCCTCACCCTGGCCCGTCACCCCTCCGAGACCGACGAGCGCATGATGATCCGCCTGGCGGCCTTCGCCTGGCACGCCGCCGAGCGGCTGGAGTTCACCAAGGGGTTGTCGGCGGACGACGAGCCAGAACTCTGGCTGAAGAACTATTCCGATGAGATTGAACTCTGGATCGAGCTGGGCCAGCCCGATGAGAAACGGCTCAAGAAAGCCTGCAATCGCTCCCGCCAGGTGGTGCTCTACCTCTACGGTGGCCGTGGTACCAGCGTCTGGTGGAAGCAGAATCAGGGCAAGCTCAGCCAGCATGACAACCTGAGCATCATCGAACTCTCCGACAGCCAGACCCTGCCGCTCACCGCCATGGTGGAGCGCACCATGGCGCTGACCTGCACCATCTCGGACGGTCAGCTCTGGGTGAGCAACGGCCAGCAGGAAGTGACCCTCGACCCCATTGTGCTGATGGGCAAACCCGCCCGGGAGATCTAGGCCGTTCCATGTTCGCGACCCTGCTCGATATCGTCATTCCGGTGTTTGCCGTGGTGGGCCTCGGAGCCCTCTATGGCCGGTTGCGTGGGGGAGCCGAGCTCGGCTACATCAATCGCGCCAACATCGAACTCTTCTCCCCGGCGCTGGTGTTCTCGGCGCTGGTGAAATACCCCCTGGCGCTCGGGGATCATCTGCCCCTCATCGCCGCCGGCAGCCTGGTGATCCTGCTGCCCGGCCTGCTGCTCTCCCTGCTGAGGCCCAGGGAGATGGAGCGGGCGGCGCTGATCCTGCCCGCCATGTTCCGCAACACGGGCAATCTCGGCATCCCTCTGATGGTGCTGGCGTTTGGCGAGCAACAGCTCGGCGCCATCGTGATCCTGTTCGTGCTCTCCAACCTGCTGCACTTCTCGGTGGGGATCTTCCTGCTCTCGGCCAACGTCTCTCGCTGGCTCTGGCTGCGCAGCCCCATGCTGTGGGCGGCGCTGGCGGGATTGCTGGTGGCCAATCTGCAGATCTCGCTGCCGGCCTATGTGGTGACCAGCGCCTCCCTGCTGGGGCAGCTGTCGGTGCCGCTGATGCTGTTTGCCCTCGGCATCCGGTTGCTGGAAGGGGAACTTGAACACCTGGGACTGGCGCTCAAATGCAACCTGCTCTATCTGCTGGCCGGGGGCCTGTCGCTCTGGTTCGTGGTCTGGCTGTTGCCGCTGGATCCGGCGTGGATCCCGTTGTTGACCCTGTCGGTGGCGCTGCCCCCTGCGGTGCTCAACTACATGCTGTGCGAGCAGTACCAGTGTCAGCCCGAGAAGGTGGCCAGCATAGTGCTCGGCGGCAACGCGCTCTCGGTGCTGGTGATCCCGCTGGCGGTCTGGCTGGCGCTGCATCTGGGTGGCTGACGCCCAATTCTGAGAGCATCGAAAATGGAAAAGGCCCACCATCCGGTGGGCCTTTTTCATGGCCGGGCGCTCCTAACGGAGTATCAACCCTGCACGTTGCTCAGTACCAGCTTGCCATCCTTGACCGGAATGGTGTTGCCGGGTTTTTGTTCCATCCGCACCACCCCTTCCTGGCCGGCGAGACGATAGGTCACGTCGTAACCCAGGGTGCGGGTGCTGCTGTCTTGTACTGTCTTGCAGCGCTGCTCGGTGGTGGTGTAGGTATCACCGGCCTGCATGTTGCCCTGCACCTGGTTGCCTGCGTAGCCACCGGCCACGGCTCCCGCTGCGGTGGCGACCTTCTTGCCGCTGCCGCCACCGAACTGGTGGCCGACGACGCCACCCAGGGCTGCACCGACCACGGTCCCCAGGATCTTGTGCTCATCCTGCACCGGCTTGCGGTGGGTGACGGTGACGTTGCGGCACTCCTGACGCGGGGTCTTGATGGTTTCGGTCACCGGCTTGCTGGCCAGCACCTCTGCAAACTGGGGCTCGGATGAGAAGAGGGATCCGCTGGCTGCCGCCGACAATGCCAACGCAGCGGCAATCCCGATCCCGACACCTGCCAACATGGATTTGTTCATCTCTTTACTCCTGTCTACTGTGATTGCCCGCTCTCTGGGCTTGTGGACATTCTTGTCATTTTGTCTCTCCCGCTCAAGCAAAGGAGCCCCTGTCTGCGACAGGGGCTGACTGCGCAAAAAATGACCGCATCAAAAAGGCGTCTGTGTTTGGCGACAAAACGGGGCAGGGCCTTCGCCGAAGGCAACCTACTACGTTTTGCTAATATCTGGGACCCGGCCCCCTTGATACCCTTTGCCAAGAACCGCAACGTCGCCACCGGCATGAGGCCAGGGCGCGTTCCCGGCACGGCTTTGTACCCGACAAGGAAGGATCCGATGACGAGCCAGAACATCTATGAGACAGGTCTTGATAAAAATGGCGCCAACTTCGAGGCGCTCACCCCTTTAAGCTTCCTCGGGCGGGCGGCGCGGGTCTATCCCGACTACCCGGCGCTGATCCATGGCGCATTGCGCCAGAGCTGGGGAGAGACCGAACGGCGCTGTCGCCGTCTCGCCTCGGCCTTGCGCCAGCGTGGCATCGGCGAGGGGGACACGGTATCCATCGTCGCTCCCAATGTGCCCGCCATGTTCGAGGCCCACTTCGGGGTGCCCATGAGCGGCGCCGTGCTCAATACCATCAATACCCGCCTCGATGCCGAGTCCATCGCCTTCATCCTCCAGCATGCCCAGAGCAAGGTGGTGCTGGTGGATAGAGAGTTTGGCGCCCTGGTCCGCCAGGCACTGACCCTGGTTGAACACAAGCCACTGGTCATCGCCATCGACGATCCCCTCTATCGGGACGGGGAGCTGACAGGGGATCTCGACTACGAGGCCCTGCTCGCCAGCGGTGATGAACAGGCGCCCGGTTGGCTGCCCAGCGACGAGTGGCAGGCCATCTCCCTCAACTACACCTCCGGCACCACCGGCAACCCCAAGGGGGTGGTCTATCACCACCGTGGCGCCCACCTCAACGCCGTCAACAACGTGCTCTCCTGGGAGCTGCCCAAGCATCCCGTCTACCTGTGGACCCTGCCCATGTTCCACTGCAACGGCTGGTGCTTCCCCTGGACCCTGGCGGCCACCGCCGGGGTGAGCGTCTGCCTGCGCCACGTGCAGGCCAAACCTATCTTCGAGGCCATGCACGAGCACAAGGTGAGCCACTTCTGCGGCGCGCCCATCGTGCTGAACATGCTCAACAACGCGGATCCGGCCCTCAAGGTGGGGCTCACCCATCCCATCAAGGCGATGACTGCCGGGGCGGCACCACCGGCCACCGTGATTGCCGGCATGGAGGCCATGGGCATTGCCGTCACCCACGTTTACGGGCTGACCGAGACCTATGGCCCCTGCGTGGTGTGCGAGCCCCAGCGACATTGGGAGGGAATGGATGCAACGGCCCTCTCTCGTCTCAAGGCGCGTCAGGGGGTGACCTCACCCCTGCAGGGGGAGATGATCGTGGCCAACCCCGTCAGTGGCGAGCCTGTGCCCCAGGATGGCAAGGCCCTGGGGGAGATCTTCCTGCGCGGCAACGTGGTGATGCGGGGCTATCTCAAGAATGCGGCCGCCAGCGAGGAGGCGATGGCACAGGGGTGGTTCCGAAGCGGGGATCTCGCGGTCTGGCACCCGGATGGCTATGTGGAGATCAAGGACAGATCCAAGGACATCATCATCTCGGGTGGGGAGAACATCTCCAGCCTGGAGGTGGAGGATGTGCTCTATCGCCACCCGGACGTGGAGGAGGCGGCGGTGATCGCCATGCCGGACGAGAAGTGGGGGGAGGTGCCCTGTGCCTTCGTCAAACTCAAAGAGGGCAGGGAGCTCAGCCAGGCGGAGTTGATTGCGTTCTGCCGCGAGCAGATGGCTCATTTCAAGGCGCCCAAGCGGATCATCTTCACCCCGATCCCCAAGACCTCCACCGGCAAGGTGCAAAAATTCATGCTGCGCAAGCAACTGGTGTGATGGGCAATGCTGGCAATAAAAAAACGGGCGCTGGCCCGTTTTTTTATTGGTTTAACGCAGGGAAACGCGCGGCAACCCTCAGCGTGGGTGACTCGTTCCCTTCAGCCGTTTGCCGATGGACTCGGCAATCCCGGTGAGGAAGTAATAGAGCCCCCCTTCCTCCGTGGCCTTGGTGTACTCGGTGATGGGCTCAATCATGCCGCTTCTGAACTTGGCGATGGCCTCTTCATCGTCTGCCGCGTCGATATAATCTCCCACTACCTCGAAGCCCTGTTCGAGCAGTTGCTCCTTCTCGGACAAGAAGGAAGGGGAGGACATCAGCAGGAAGGTGACGCTGGCCGCATCCTGCTCCTGGCGAAAGAACTGGTATTTGCTCATAGGACCTATGGCGCTGGGGGGATGGCGCCATTATCGAGGTCGCATGGCCTGCTGGGCACCCCCCATCTGCGGCGTCAAAAGACACTGTTGTGCAGGCCGGTTTCAGCTAGCGCTTGGTGGCTCCCTTCTTGCCAAACAGCCTGGGAGCGTGAAGCAATATGGTCTTGAAGAGGCCTATGGTGCCCGGCCCGCCATAGGGGCGGCTGGGGTCGGCGAGGTTGAGCCGATGCTCGTGGGCCGCGGTGTTGGCATCCTGGGCCAATATGGGTTCGCCTATGACCTCGAAGCCCTGATCGAGCAAGGAGGCCTTCTCCACAAGGAAGTTGTCCGCCCCCATGTCGAGCAGGGCAAAGGCGGCGGGGGCATCCGGGGTGGCAAACACCTGAAATTTGCTCATACGGTCCTGCAAAAAATGAGGGAATGTGGGCCATTATCGCGACGCATCCCGCGGGAGGCGACTCCCTGAACGGGGGCTTGGCTGTGTTGGATTATGCCGAGGAAGGGTGGCGCCGAGGGCTTGCTGCTGTGAGCGGAACTGCGCTGATTCGTAATGGGGTGGACTGCTATCTGACGTAGTTTTGGTGGAATGAATCGCTATCTATTTCACTTTTTATGGCGCATTAGAAAAGCAACGGGCCATTAGGCCCGTTGCTTATGTTCTGGCGTGTTATTTGTTGTGCCGCTCATAGAGCCGCTGCACCACGTCCTTGAGCCCCAGTCCCTCGTTTTGCAGCAAGACGGCCAGGTGGTAGAGCAGATCTGCGGACTCGTTGATTAGCTCTTCCCTGTCCTTGGCCATGGCAGCCAGCGCCACCTCGACCCCTTCTTCACCCACCTTCTGGGCGATGCGCTTGGTGCCCCGGCCATAGAGGCTGGCGGTGTAGCTGGTGGCGGGATCGGCGCCTTTGCGCGCCGCCAGGATCTGCTCGAGTTCGGCGAGGAAGCCGAGCGGCGGCACCGGGTGGGCGTCGAAACAGGAGGGGGTACCCAGGTGGCAGGTGGGGCCGACCGGCTCGGCGGCGACCAGCAGGGAGTCCTGATCGCAGTCGGTGCTGATGGCGACGAGTCTGAGCACGTGACCCGAACTCTCGCCCTTGGTCCAGAGGCGTTGCTTGCTGCGACTAAAAAAAGTGACCTGACCGGTTTCCTGGGTCTTGGCCAGGGCTTCCTTGGTCATGAAGCCCTGCATCAGTACCTGACCGCTTGCGGCGTGCTGGACGATGGCGGGGATCATGCCCTCGCACTTGGCCCAGTCCAGGCGTTCGATCAGCGGGATATCGTTGTTTACGGCTTGATTATTCACGGATGGCGACTCCTTCGTTTTTCAGCCAGCGTTTCAATTCGGGAATGGGGATAAGACCCTTGTGGAACACGGACGCCGCCAGGGCGCCATCCACGTCGGCCAGGGTGAAGGCATCGCGAAAGTGTTTCATGGTGCCGGCGCCGCCGGAGGCAATCAGCGGCACCTTGCACAGGGCCCGCACCAGTTTGAGCTGCTCGAGATCATAGCCCTGGCGCATGCCATCCTGATTCATCACGTTCAGCACTATCTCGCCTGCGCCGCGCTTTTGCACCTCCCTGACCCACTCCATGGTGGTCCAGGGGGTGGTACGGGTGCGACTCTCGTCGCCGGTGAACTGCTTGACCTGATACTCACCGGTTTCGGCGTCGAAGTAGGAGTCGATGCCCACCACCACGCATTGCACGCCGAAGCGCTCCGCCAGCGCCGTGATGAGGGTCGGATCCGCCAGGGCCGGGGAGTTGATGGAGACCTTGTCGGCGCCAAACTCCAGGATCTGGCGGGCGTCCTCCACGCTCTTGATGCCGCCGGCGACACAGAAGGGGATGTCGATGACCTCCGCCACCCGGCTCACCCAGCTCTTGTCCACCACGCGGGCATCGCTCGAGGCGGTGATGTCATAGAACACCAGCTCGTCGGCCCCTTGTTCGGCGTAACGGCGGGCCAACTCGACGATGCCCCCCATTACCTCGTGATTGCGAAACTGTACGCCCTTGACCACGACACCATCTTTGACGTCGAGACAGGGAATAATGCGTCTTGCCAGCATCAGTTGTCCCCTCTTGTCGTCTCGGATGCCGCTTGCGGCTGATCTGCCCAGCAGGCGATGGCGCCCGCCACATCGAACTTGCCCTCAAGCAGTGCGCGGCCGAGGATGATGCCCTTGACGCCCAAGCCTTTGAGGGCCTCGATATCAGCAAGACCGCCGATGCCGCCGGAGGCCTGGAAGGCCACGGTGGGGAAACGGGCGCACAAGTCCCGATAGAGCTCGACGTTGCTGCCGGACAGGGTCCCGTCACGGCTGATGTCGGTGCAGAGCACGTGCCTGAGGCCCGCGGGGAGGAAGCGCTCGATGAGCGCCTCTATGGTGACGCCGCTGTTCTCCTGCCAGCCCGCTACCGCTATCTGGCGCTGGCCGTCGCTGTCTATGTTCACGTCCAGCGCCAGCACGATGCGCTCCGGACCGTATTTTTCCATCCAGCTCGCTACCAGCTCCGGGGACTTGACCGCGGTGGAGCCGATCACCACCCGGTTGGCACCGGCGGCCAGCAAGTCTGCCACGTCCTGTTCGCTGCGCACCCCGCCGCCCACCTGCACCGGGGCGCCGGTGGCGGCGAGCAACCGGGTGATGAGGGCAAGTTGGCGCGCCTTGGCGTCCTTGGCGCCGTCCAGATCCACCAGGTGCAACTGCGCCGCCCCCTGGGCCACATAGTCATCAAAGCGTGCCTGGGGCGCGTCGCTGTACGCCGTCTTCTGGCCGTAGTCCCCCTGATAGAGGCGCACTACCTGACCGTTAATCAAATCAATGGCTGGAATAATCATTCGCGGTTCCTTGCCTTATAAGTCCAGAAAGTTTTGCAGCAGGCGGGCACCGGCCGGGCCGGAGCGCTCCGGATGGAATTGGGCGCCAAAGAAGTTGTCCCGCCCCACGATGGCGGTGAAGGGACTGCCGTAGTCGCAGGTAGCGAGCGTGGCATCCGTCACCTCCAGGGCGTAGGAGTGGACGAAGTAGAAGTAGCTGCCGCTCGGGATGCCCTTGAGCAGCGGGTGCGTCTCGTCGTGCGCTATCTGGTTCCAGCCCATGTGGGGCAGGCGCAGATTGCCCACCTCCATCAGCCGGATCCTGCCGGGGACTATGCCAAGGCCCTCGATAAGCGCACTACTGTTGTCATCCTCGCCGGTCATGGTCTCCTCGGAGGCCTCGGCCAGCATCTGCATGCCGAGGCAAAAGCCGAGCAGCGGCTGCTTGGCATTGCGAATCAGCGGCACCAGACCCCGTTCGTTGAGGTTCTTCATGGCGGCGACGGCGGTGCCGACGCCGGGCAGGATCAGCTTGTCGGCCTGCTCGATGTCGGCGGCTTCGCGGGAGACCTGCGGCTGCACGCCGAGGCGCTCGAATGCCATCCGCACCGACGCCAGGTTGGCGCAGCCGGTGTCGATAATGACAAGGTTCTGTGCGCTCATCACAACACCCCCTTGTTGCCGACAAAGATGGGCAGTTCGCCCAAGACAAGATTTTGCTTGGCCATCACAACACTCCCTTGCTGGAGGGGAGTTCGCTCCCCTCGACCCGGATGGCCTGGCGCAGGGCGCGGCCGAAGCCCTTGAACAGGGCTTCCACCTGGTGGTGGGTGTTGCCGCTGCCGACCTTCATCTGCAAGGTGATGGCCATGGCGTCCGACAAGGATCGGAAGAAGTGGGGCACCATCTCGGTGGCCATCTCGCCGACGCTGTCGCGGCCAAAGCCGCTCGGGCAGTCGAACACGAAGTAGGGGCGGCCGCTCAAATCCAGCGCCGTGGCCACGTCCAGTTCGGTGAGGGAGGGCGCCGCGTCGCTCTGGCGCGGACGGCCGTCGATCACCGCCTGCACCTCGTCCATGGCGAGCACGAAGCCGAAGCGGCCGATGCCGCGCTTGTCACCGAGCGCCTGGCGCAGGGCCTGACCCAGGGCCAGCCCCACGTCTTCCACCGTGTGGTGATCGTCGATGTGCAGATCGCCGCTGACTTTCAGCTTCAACCTGAAACCGGCGTGGGTCGCTATCTGATCCAGCATGTGATCGAAGAAACCGATGCCGGTGACGATCTGGTTGCCACCGCTCTTGTCGAGATCCACCGCCACCTGGATGCGGGTCTCCTTGGTGTAGCGCTCCACCTCGGCGATGCGTCCCCGGGAGAGCAGCTGATCACGGATGGCGAGCCAGCCGTGATCTTGCGGGTGATAGCGAATGCCGCGGATGCCCATGTTCTCGGCGAGCTGGAGATCGGTCTGGCGATCCCCAATCACGAAGGAGTTGGCAAAGTCGACGCGACCGGAGGCGAGGTACTCCTTCACCAGGCCGAGGTGAGGCTTGCGGCAGCTGCAACCGTCGGTGGGGAAGTGGGGACAGATCAGCACCTGTTCCCACTGCACGCCCTGGGATTCGAACAGGTGCATCATCAGGTCGTGGGGGGGCTGGAAGTTCTCAAGGGGCAGGCTGGCAGTGCCGAGCCCATCCTGGTTGGTAACCATCACCAGCACGTAGCCGGCGGCCTGCAATTCGCGCAGCACAGGGATCACCATGGGCTCGAAGCGCAGCTTGGCGAGGCTGTCCACCTGCTTGTCGGTCACCGGCTCTTCGATCAGGGTGCCGTCACGGTCGATAAACAAAAACGGGGTCTTCATCTGTTACGTCCTTATACGTTGGCGGCGGGCTGGTTGCTGGCCGTCAGGCTGGCGTCCTTTGGCAGGGTGCGCAGCACGGCCAGTACGGCGTCCATCTCTCCCTGATAACCGATGGTGATGCGAATGCTGTTGTCGAGCCCGGGTTTGCTGGAAAAATCCCGCAGGATGATGCCGGCGGCCTTCATGGCGGCAAAGACGGCGGCGCCATCCTTGAAACGCACCAGCACGAAGTTGCCCTTGTCCTCGAAGATCTCCTGCACGCAGGGCAGGCGGCCGAGCTCGGCCTTGATGAGGGCTTTTTGCCTGTTGAGCTCCAGTACCCGCTCGTGCATCAGTTCCAGCCCGATGGAGGAAAGCGCCTGGCTCGCTATCTGGGCGATGGGGTCGGGAATGGGGTAGGGGGCGATCACCTTGGCCAGCATGGCGATGACTTCCGGATTGCCGAGGGTGAAGCCGCAGCGGATCCCGGCGAGCGCAAAGGCCTTGGAGAGGGTGCGGGTCACCACCAGATTCGGGAAGCGGGCGAGGAGGTCCACCACCGAAGCCTCGGGGCAGAATTCGATATAGGCCTCGTCCACCACTATGATGGCGCGATCCTGGGCCTTCTCCAGCAGCTTGACGAGTCCCTTGCGGCCCACCAGATCCCCGGTGGGGTTGTTGGGGGAGCAGAGGAACACCAGTTTCACGTCAGAGAGGCGATCCTGGATGGCGGGCCAGTCCGGCTGGCGGCTGGCGGTCAGGGGTTGCTCGACGATGCCGACCCCGCAGGTCTCGGCGCTGATGGCGTACATGCCGTAGGTGGGCGGGCAGATGAGGATCTGATCTTCACCGGCCTCGCAGAAGGTACGAATGAGCAGCTCGATGGCCTCGTCGGCGCCGCGGCTCACCAGTACCTGATCCGGATTGACCCCCGCATAGGCGGCATAGCTGTTGACGACCTCCGCGGGCTGACACTCGGGGTAGCGATTGAGGCGGCTGCCCTCGATGGTGAAGGGATAGGCCAGGGGCGCCTCGTTGGCGTTGAGCCAGACGTGGCCCTTGCCGCCGATGCGGCGGGCAGACTGATAAGGGGTGAGGGCCCGCACCACGCGGCGAGCCAGATTGGCGATGCTCATGACAAATCCTTCTGCAGTGCTGTGAGTCTCAGGGTGACGGTGCTGTCTGGGCGGGCAGCGAGGCCCGCTGGGGCTGTCATCTTCATGACTGCCCCTGCTGCAGGGCCTTCAGCCTCAGGGTAACGGCATTCTTGTGGGCATCGAGCCCTTCCGCCTCGGCGATGCGCTCGACGATGGGGCCGAGCCCCTTGATCCCCTCCGCGCTCAGCTCCTGCACCGTGTAGCGGCGCTGGTAGTCGGCGAGCCCCAGGCTCGAGCAGGTGCGGGCATAGCCGTAGGTGGGCAGGGTGTGGTTGGTGCCGCTGGCGTAATCTCCCACGGATTCCGGCGTCCATTGGCCGAGGAAGATGGAGCCGGCATTTTCCAGCCTGTCCAGAAGATCCCGCGGCGCCTCGGTCTGTACGATGAGGTGCTCGGGGGCATAGGCGTTGGAGATGGTGCAGGCCTCGTCCACATCGTCGCACAGGATCACCAGGCTGGCGCCGAGGGCCTTGGCCGCGATGTCGCGGCGGCTGAGCCTGGCCAGCTGGGCCTTGATCTCGCCGCTGATGGCATCGGCCAGACGGGGCGAGGTGGTGACCAGCACCACCTGGCTGTCCGGGCCGTGCTCGGCCTGGGAGAGCAGGTCGGAGGCCACGAAGGCGGGGTTGGCGCTGTCGTCGGCGATGACCAGCACCTCGGAGGGGCCGGCCGGCATGTCGATGGCGGCACCGCGCCAGTCCCGGGAGACCTGGCCCTTGGCCTCGGTGACATAGGCGTTGCCCGGGCCGAAGATCTTGTCCACTTTCGGGATGGATTCGGTGCCATAGGCCATGGCGGCGATGGCCTGGGCACCGCCGATGGCAAACACCTGCTTGACGCCGCAGGCGCGGGCGGCGAACAGGATCTCGTCGCTGGCGGGAGACGGGGTGCAGAGCACCACGTCCCGGCAACCGGCTATCGCAGCCGGAATGGCCAGCATCATCACGGTGGAGGGGAGCGGCGCACTGCCCCCCGGCACATAGAGGCCGACCCGGCCGATGGGCTGGCTGCGCAGCTCACAGACGACGCCGGGCTGGGTCTCTACCCGCACAATCTGCTGCTTCTGGGCGCTGTGGAAGGTACGAATGTTGTTGATGGCAGCGTTGATGGCATCTTTGATGTCAGCGCCGAGGCGCGCGCAGGCGGCATCCGTCTCGGCCTCGCTCACTCGCAACTGCTCGCGGGGCGCACGTTCGAAACGCTGGCTGAGTTCACGCAGGGCGGCATCTCCCCGGCTGCGGACGGAGGCGATGATGTCTTGCACCACGGCACCGATATCCGCCTCGTCGCCAAGGGCGGGCCGGGTCAGTACGTCGGCTTGCTGGGCGGGGGAGAGGGTCTTCCAGATCAGGGTCTGCATGGCGCTCTCCTTATTCCATCATCTTCTCGATGGGCAGCACCAGGATGGAGCTGGCACCCAGGGCCTTGAGCTGTTCCATGGTTTCCCAGAACAGGGTTTCGCTGGAGACGACGTGCAGGGCCACCTGGTTGGTGTCACCGGCGAGCTGCATGATGGTAGGGCGCTCGGCGCCGGGCAGCAGGGAGGTGATGGCATCGAGTTTCTCTTTCGGGGCGTGCAGCATGATGTACTTGCTTTCGCGCGCCTGCTGCATGCCCTGGATGCGGGGCAGCAGCTTGTCGATGATCTTCTGCTTGGCCTCGTTCAAGGGATTGGGGGCCTGCACCAGCACCGCCTTGGAGCGGTAGATGACTTCCACTTCACGCAGACCGTTGGCCTCCAGGGTCGCGCCGGTGGAGACCAGATCGCAGATGGCGTCAGCCAATCCTGCGCGGGGGGCGACTTCCACCGAGCCTCCCAGCATCACGCTCTTGAAGCCAAGGCCCTGCTCGTCGAAGAAGCGTTTGAGCAGGCCGGGGTAGGAGGTGGCGATGCGCTTGCCGGCAAGGCTCGCCGGGCCCTGATATTCCACGTCATCGGGGACGGCCAGCGACAGGCGGCAGCCGCCGAAATCGAGCTGTTTGAGCACCTTGACTGCCGAGGGCTGGCCCTGGGCGGCGCGGATGAGCTGCACCTCTTCCAGCACGTTCTCGCCGATGATGCCAAGGTCGACCACCCCTTCCATCACCAACCCGGGGATGTCGTCATCGCGCACCCGCAGGATGTCGATGGGCATGTTCTCGACATGGGCGATGAGGCGCTGTTCCCGCAGGTTGATCTTGAGGCCGCAGCTCTTGAAGAGGGCCTGGGAGTCCTGGCTCAGGCGACCGGACTTTTGCATGGCGATGCGCAGACGTTGTGTTTCCATTGCTCGATTTCCTTCTAGTCAAAAACGAAAAAACCCTCGGAAGTGTGTGCTTCCGAGGGTTTATGAATCTTGCGGTCCTTTTGGAAGTCACCAGTTAAGTGTCTTCCAGCAGTCAACCTCCTGAAAGACTATTCGGGATGATGATGGTGGTGATGAGTCTTCAGTTGGCTGAACTTCATGTATTGAATCCTTTACAAAAAAGATGTCGTAAATGACGCCCGATTTACATTACCGACCTTGACGGAAATTGCAACCCGAGAATGTGACTTGATGAATTAAAATCAAGAAAGTGATTTATCGGTCGATATCCAATCAATCAACCCAGTCGGAGTCGTCCCATGCCAAGCCAGGATCTGCTGTTCCCCATCTTGCCGCGCGCACCGGCGGCCCCGAGCCCCGATGACATCAAGCGGGAGGTGACCGAGATAAGCCAGAAACACAAGCTGCGCAAGACCAGCGCCGATGGAGGGGCGGGCGGTGACAGCCGCTCGGAGCAGGCTCCCCATTCCCAGGGAAGTCGTAATCAGAAGGCATCGAAAGATGACGATCACAAGCCCGATCCCGAGCACAAGATTGATATCTTCGTCTGATCCTGTTACGCCGACCGCAGGCCCGGGTTGGTGGTGTAGAGGGGCGGGGCCAGATTTAGCGATCCCGCTTTGCCTTCAGGTTTGGCATAATGCCCGCTTTTGCGCGGGACTCCCCTTTGACCATACAGACCCTGTTCAAGCCTGACGGCCCGTTGGCCCGTCATATCGATGGCTTCAAGGCCCGTGCGCCCCAGCTGGAGATGGCACAAGCGGTGGCCAGTGCCATCGACAGTGGCGGCCGTCTGCTGGTGGAGGCGGGAACGGGGACCGGCAAGACTTACGCCTACCTGGTGCCGGCGCTGGAATCCGGCAAGCGGGTGGTGATCAGCACCGGCTCCAAGAACCTGCAGGAGCAGCTGTTCTACCGGGATCTGCCCACCATCACCGAGGCGCTCGCCTATACCCCGCCGGTGGCCCTGCTCAAGGGACGCAGCAATTATCTCTGCATCGAGCGGATGAACCGCCTGCTCAGCGAATCCCACCTGCAAAAGCCTGAAGTATTGAGCGATCTGGTCAAGGTGAAATCCTGGTCTACCGCCACCCTGACTGGCGATGTGGGGGATATTCCGGAGCTGCAGGAGAACGCCGAGATCCTCCCCCAGGTCACCAGTACCAACGACAACTGCCTCGGCCGTGACTGCCCCTATTATGACGACTGCCACCTGGTGGTGGCCCGCCGTAGGGCCATGGAAGCCCAGGTGGTGGTGATCAACCATCACCTCTTCTTCGCCGATATGGCGGTGAAAGACACAGGATTCGGCGAGCTGGTGCCAGAGGCCCAGGTCTATGTGTTCGACGAGGCGCACCAGTTGCCCGAGATCGCCACCAACTACTTCGGCAAGTCGGTGGGCAGTCGTACCATCCAGGATCTGGCTCAAGACATCCAGCTGGCCTATCGAGCCGAGGCCCATGACATGGCCCAGCTTGGCAAGGCGGCGGACCGGCTTGCCATCGCAAGCCAGGACTTGCGTCTGGCCTTCGGGGTGGACGGGGGACGCGGCAATACCCGCGACATGCTGCGCCTGCCACTGTGGGCCCAGGCGCTGGCCCGCCTCAACGATGCATTGGGTTTGTGTTACGAGGTGCTCAAACTTGCCCTCGGGCGGGGCGAGCAGCTCGATCACTGCTTCGAGCGCATCAGCGAGCTGCGCACTCGCTTGGGCGAGGTGCTGGCCGTCAACCAGAGCGGTTTCTCCTACTGGTATGAGTGCTCGCGCCTGCACTTTACCTTGAGCCTCACCCCGCTGTCGGTGGCCGAGCGCTTCGGTGCCGAGGTGCTGCGACCCGAGGTGGCCTGGGTCTTTACCTCTGCCACCCTGACGGTGGATATGCGCTTCGATCACTTCAAGACCGAGCTGGGGCTGGCCGGCAGCGCCGAGCTGATCCTCGACAGCCCGTTTGACTATGGCGAGCAGGCACGCCTTTGCGTGCCCCGCTATCTGCCCGAGCCCAATGCCTTCGGGCGGGGTGAGCAGCTGGCGACTTTGATGATCCCGCTCATCAACAAGACCCCGGGAGGCTGTTTCTTCCTCTGTACCAGCCACCAGGTGATGCGCCAGGTGGCGGAGGTGCTGCGTCGGGAGATAGGCCGCACCGTCTTGCTGCAGGGAGAAGACAACAAGCAGCGACTGCTCAAGACGTTCGTCGAGAACGGACGCGCCGTGCTGGTGGCCACCAGCAGTTTCTGGGAGGGGATAGACGTGCGAGGGGCCGCCTTGTCCTGTGTTATCATCGACAAGCTGCCTTTTGCGAGCCCTGATGACCCCCTGCTCAAGGCGCGGGTCGACGACTGCAAGTTGAAGGGGGGCGATCCCTTTGCCGATATCCAGCTGCCCAAGGCGGTGATCGCCTTGAAACAGGGGGTGGGACGGCTCATCCGTGATCGCAGTGATCACGGCGTGCTGGTCATCTGTGATCCACGCATGGTCAACAAGCCCTATGGCGCTACCTTTATCAAGAGCCTGCCCGTCATTCCGCGTACCCGCGATCTCAACGGGGTAGGGGCGTTCTTCCAGCGCGGCTGACGCTTGAACGGGGCGAACTCGCCGCTCTGGCGTGTTGCAGAAACGTGTTGCAGAAAAGAGGGGCGAGGGCGGATCTGTTGGTGACAGATCTCCGGATTGGCGCGAGGGGCCTGGCGCCTCGCCGAACATGAACAGGGCAGGTGAGACCTGCCGATGACTTAACTGACTGATGTGAAGAGCATAAAAAGAATGGATGAGTTGAAGATCCTGGCCGTTGATACCGCCACCGAAGCCTGCTCCGCCGCCCTGCTGGTGGGGGACAAGGTGTTCTCCCGCTGGGAAGAGGCGCCGCGGGATCACACCCGCAAAATTCTGCCCATGGTTCAGGCTGTGTTAGAGGAGGCCGGTTTATCGTTGGATCAGCTCGATGCCATCGCCTTCGGCCGGGGCCCCGGCTCTTTCACCGGGGTGCGGATCGGGATCAGCGTGGCTCAGGGGCTGGCCTTTGGGGCCGGTGTGCCGCTTATCGGTATTTCCACCCTGGCGGCCATGGCCCAGGGCGTGCATCGCCTGGAGGGGGTGGACAAGGTGCTCAGCGCCATCGATGCCCGGATGAACGAGGTTTACTTCGGCCGCTTTGATCTGCAAGAAGATTGCATGGTACTGGTGGGGGACGAGGTGGTGAGCGAACCCCTGGCGCTGGCGGGTGAGTTGACGGCAAGCGGGGCGCTCGCGGGCAACTGGTTTGCGGTCGGCACCGGCTTTGAAACCTATGGCGAGGCTCTGGGAACCCTGGCGCAGACACAGGTATCGAGTCAGCAGGTTCGTTTCCCGGCGGCCCTCGACATGTTGCCGCTGGCACGCCGGGCCTGGCTGGCGGGTGAAGCGGTGCCGGTGGAGCAGGCGACCCCTGTCTACCTGCGTGACAAGGTCACCTGGAAGAAGCTGCCCGGTCGCGAGTGATGAATGGGCCTCGCCCAGAGGCACGACATCTATTGCGGCAAGGGGGATTGCCACCTCGGGCATGAAGAGTCAATTCGGGCATGGCCCGGCATGAAGGAGAGCGAATGATGAAACGCATGATAGTGCTGGGTCTGATGGGGCTGCTGCTCAGTGCCTGCAGCTCCGTGCCCAAGGAGCTGGCCTATGAACCCGAGAGTGCCCTGGTGGCCTATCAGCCCGCCCTGGAGGGGATGAACGGCAAGCCCGCCCGCTGGAGCGGGGTGATCGCCGCGGTACACAACGAGCAGGATCAGAGCATCATCGAGGTGGTCTACCTGCCGCTGAAAAGCAACGGGGTACCCACCCAGACCGAGAAAAGCCCTGGGCGCTTCCTCGCCATCATGAAGGGCTTTGCGGATCCCGGCCTTTATGCCAAGGGCCGCAGTCTGACGGTGCTCGGCACCCTGGAGTCACCGGAGGAGAGCGAGATAGGCAAGCACAAGTACCGTTTCTCCGTGCTCAAGGTGAACGCCAGCAAGCTGTGGCCACCGGTCAAAGAGGTGGAGATCCGCTACGCGGATCCGTACTTCTACGACCCCTTCTATGATCCCTTCTGGCCGAGACGGCCCTACCACCGTTACTGGTGATGAGCCAGGCGCAGCTGCAAGCGCGCAGCCTCACCCTGGCAAATGGCCGCCGGGTTGCCCTGCTGGATAATGGTCGGCAGGGCAAGCCTGCAGATCGCCCTGCACGGCTGGCTCGACAACGCCGCCTCCTTCCTGCCCCTTGCCCCTCATCTCGAGGGGTTTCACCTGATCTGCATCGACTTGCCGGGACACGGCCATTCGGATCACAAGCCGACCCCCTATGTGTTCGTCGACTGGCTGGACGATCTTCATCAGATTGTCCAGGCGGCTGGCTGGCCGCCGTTCATGCTGCTGGGCCACTCGCTGGGGGCACTCATCGCCTGCGCCTATGCCGGTGTCTTCCCGGATCAGGTGAGCCGGCTCATCCTGCTGGAAGGGATCGGGCCACTCAGCCAGCCGGACGACGAGGTGCCGGATCAACTGCGCCGGGCCATCCTCAACCGCGGTCGCACCCGGGAGCGGGCTGCGGCCGGCTTTGCTTCCGTCGAGGAGGCGGTGGCGGCTCGCTGCAAGGTGGCGGATATCGGCGTGGATGCCGCACGCCTCATCTGCGAGCGCCAGCTCGTGGTGCGGGAGGGGCGCTGGCACTGGCGCAGTGATCCGCGCCTGCGGGATCTCTCGCCCCTGCGCATGAGCGAGGGGCAGGCCAGGGCGCTGATCCGCGCCATCCGCTCTCCCGTGCTCTTCATCCGCGGCGAGCAGGGATTTGCTGCCTTGCAGACACAGTGGCAACAGCGGGCCGGGGCATTCAGGCAGATAGAAATGGCGGTAGTGGCAGGAAATCATCATTTTCATATGGATAATTCAGCGCAAACCGCCGTTTGTATCGAAAGTTTCTGCCAGATCCGGTAGGATCGGCGGCTTTGAATCCTTTCAGGTTTGCTTTCTCCCTCACACTTTCTCGTTGTTAATATGCTGTTAATCGATGTTGCCTTGTGTAACTATGGCGACGTTAGAGCTTGAGCTTAAAACAACTGATTGAAAAGATGTGGAACAGGGACGGAGGCAACACAGTGAGTGCACAGGTGCGAGTTATGCAGGAGAAGTTCGTGGAAAAAGTCTGGCTGAAGCGTTATCCAAACGGGGTTCCCGCCGAGATCAATCCAGACCAATACGGCTCTCTGGTCGAGATGTTTGAAGAGTCGGTGACCCAGTTCGCCGATCAGCCCGCCTTCGTCAACATGGGGCAGACCATCACCTATCGCCGGCTGGAAGAGCAGTCCCGCGCCTTTGCCGCCTACCTGCAAAACGAGCTGAAACTGGCCAGAGGGGACAGGGTTGCGGTGATGATGCCGAACCTGCTCCAGTATCCCATCGCCGTGTTCGGCATCCTGCGCGCCGGCATGACGGTGGTGAACGTCAATCCGCTCTACACCCCGCGCGAGCTGGAACATCAGCTCAACGACTCCGGCGCCCGTGCCATCATCATCGTCTCCAACTTCGCCCATACCCTGGAGAAGGTGGTCTACAACACACCGGTCAAGCACGTGATCTTGACCCGGATGGGGGACAACCTGGGACTGGCCAAGGGGACCCTGGTCAACTTCGTGGTGAAATACGTCAAGAAGCTGGTCCCCAAATACAACCTGCCCCACGCCAGCACCATGCGCCAGGCCCTCGCCAAGGGGCGCTACCTGCAGTACATCAAGCCGGAGATCAGCAACCAGGACATCGCCTTCCTGCAATACACCGGTGGCACCACGGGCCTCTCCAAGGGGGCCATGCTGACTCACCGCAACATGATTGCCAACGTCGAGCAGTGCCTCGGCGTCTACGGCCCCGTGCTGGAGCGTGGCAAGGAGTTCGTGGTGACCGCGCTGCCGCTCTACCACGTGTTCGCCCTGACCGTGAACTGCCTGCTGTTCATGCGCCTCGGGGGTTACAACCTGCTCATCAGCAACCCCCGCGACATCCCGGGCTTTGTCAAAGAGATCAAGAAATACCCCTTCACCTGCATCACCGGGGTCAACACCCTGTTCAACGCCCTGGTCAACAACGACGAGTTTCGGACCATGGACTTCTCTCGCCTCAAGCTCACCATTGGCGGCGGCATGGCGGTGCAGCGGGCGGTGGCCGAGCAGTGGAAGGGGCTGACCAAGACCCCGCTGCTGGAAGGCTATGGCCTGACCGAGTGCTCACCCCTGGTGAGCGTCTGCCCCTACGATCTGGTGGACTACAACGGTTCCATCGGTCTGCCGGTCTGCTCCACCGACATTCGCCTGGTGGACGATGATGGCCAGGTGATCCACGAACTCGGCAAGCCGGGGGAGATGCAGGTACGCGGACCCCAGGTGATGACCGGTTACTGGCAGCGCCCGGAGGCCACCGCCGAGGTGATGCAGGATGGCTGGCTCTGCACCGGTGACATCGCGGTGTGCGACGATCAGGGCTTCTTCAAGATCGTGGATCGCAAGAAGGACATGATCCTGGTCTCCGGTTTCAATGTCTATCCGAACGAGATTGAAGACGTGGTGGCCCTCAATCCCAAGGTGCTGGAAGTGGCGGCGGTGGGCGTGCCCCACAAGGTATCCGGCGAACTGGTGAAGATCTTCGTGGTCAAGAAAGACGCAAGCCTGCGGGAGGATGAGATTATTGCCCACTGCCGCAAACATCTGACTGCCTATAAGGTACCGAAACTGGTAGAATTTCGTGACGAACTTCCCAAGACCAATGTGGGCAAGATCCTGCGCCGCGTGTTGCGCGACGAGGAGATTGCGAAGCAGTAACGGGCAAGACACGATATCGTGCAAAACCGTGGGTCAACCCACGGTTTTTTCTTTTTGGGGCTCCGGACTTCGACCCTTATCTTCGACCAAGGTGCAGGTAAAGATGCAATATCAACTCATTTCACAGCAAGCCGAACTGGAACAGTATCTCGCCGCCCTGGCAGACGTTCCGCTGGCCATCGATACCGAATTCGTTCGCACCCGTACCTACTACCCCCAGCTCGGTCTGTTCCAGATCTACGACGGTCATCAACTGGCCCTGCTGGATCCCCTGACCCTGGATTTGTCCGGCCTCTGGCAACGTCTGGGCCAGGCAGGGCAGGTCGCCATCCTGCACGCCTCCGGTGAGGATCTGGAACTCATCCAGCATCAGGCGGGGCATCTGCCGAACCTGATGCATGACACCCAGCTGGCGGCGGCCTTCCTCGGCCATGGCGTCTCCGTGGGCTTCGGCGCCCTGGTGAAGGAGTTCCTCGGGGTGGAGCTTGAAAAGGATCAGGCGCGCACCGACTGGCTGGCCCGCCCATTGACCGCCCGTCAGCTCGAATACGCGGCCGCCGACGTCTTCTATCTTCTGCCCCTCTACGACAAGGTGATGGCCCAGTTGCGAGAGAGCGGCAAGCAGGCCTGGTTCGAACAGGAGTGCCAGAACCACTGCGCCCGCAAGACCCAGAGCAGCGATCCCCGTCAGGCTTATCTCGAGATTATCAACGCCTGGCAGCTGGGGCGCCGGGAACTCGCCATCCTGCGGGAACTGGCCGCCTGGCGCCAGCAGGAGGCGGTGCGCCGGGATCTGGCCCTGAACTTCGTGGTCAAGGAGCTGCACCTGTTCAAGGTGGCGGAGCGCAAACCCGCTTCGCTGCGGGATCTCAACGAGCTGGGGCTGGCCCCCATCGAGATCAAGATCCACGGCAAGCGGATGCTGGATATCGTCGCCAATGCCCAGCAGAGCGCGCCGGAGAGCTGGCCCGAGCCCATTCGCCGACTGGTGGATTACCCCCAGTACAAGGCTGAGCTCAAGCGCATCAAGGGCATGGTGGAAGAGAAGGCCAAGGCCAGCAATGTTCCCCCCGAGCTGGTGGCGAGCAAGAAGATCATTCACCAGTACTTCACCTGGAGCTGGCGCATGAGCGACGAGGAGCGGGCCCGGGCCGACAAGCCCATGCTGCTGCAGGGCTGGCGCCATGAACTGGTGGGCCACCTGCTGGCCCAGTGATGCCGGGCCGCTGACACAGTCGAGATGACAAGAGGGGAAGCCGATGGCTTCCCTTTTCTATGGTGGCGAGTCTGCCGGGTAGAGAAAGATGCTGCCACGGTAAAAACAGGCAGACAGGGATGCTACCCCATGAGGGGCGATGGCGTTATCGGGAAGAGGCGGGGAGGGCTAGGCAAACAGAGAGGGGCACAGGGCGTCCCCCCTTCATAGTTCGTGCGCGTGGAACCCTTTGCGGTAGCGGGTTTCGCAGGACGGGCAGCGTTGCAGGCTGGGATCTTGCGCCAGCTGGGCGAGGGTCAGTGGCTCCTCGCAATCGGAGCATAAACCATAGAGGTCGAGATCCATCTGGCAGAGGGCGGCATCGATGCGCTTGAGGCGGGCGATCAGCAAGTCCACCTTGGGTAGCCGCAGGCGAGTGATGAGATCCACCAGCTGGTCGCGTTCACAACCCTCGATCTGCTCTGCCCAGTCGCTGCGCCGGTTGGCCTTCAGTTCGGCAATCAGCTCTTCTCTCACTTGCGCCCAGTCTGCCTGCAAGCGCTCACGCCACTCGGCCAGCTGGGCTGGTGTCATGTCACACACACTCGCCCCCTTAGATACGGTTTATAAAACTCGGCCAGTATAGGGAGACGTGTGGATTGTCGAGATGACATGAGTCAAGTAAAAGTCGGTTAGCTCACAGTTTTTGCGGCTTGCAGCAAGGCTTCCCGAATAGGTCCCGTTTCCTTGTGCAGACGAATATCCCGGAAAAGGTCGTCAGCCTCAGGATATTCGCGTTTTAGGTAACTGAACCACTGCTTGATCCGGCTGGGATAGTAATCCGCCTTCTCGCTCGCCAGATCCTGCTCGGTGTAGCTCACCATCAGTTGCAGCACCTCGGCCCAGCTCATGTGGGCGCAGCCGGTTTTCATCACGTTGGCGAGGTTGGGCAGGGAGATGGCCCCGCGCCCCACCATGAGGGACTCGCAGCCGGAGACCTGGGCGCAGCTGAGCGCATCGGCACGATCCCAGATCTCCCCGTTGGCGGTCACCGGAATGGGCAGGGCGCGGCGGATGGCGTCCACGTACTCCCAGTGGGCCGGCGCCTTGTAGCCTTCCTGCTTGGTACGGGCATGGACCGCCAGCTCGCAGGCCCCGGCCTGATAGACCGCCTGGGCGTTGTCCAGATAGAGGGCCTTGTCATCGTAACCGAGGCGTATCTTGGCGCTGACCGGCAGATGGGCGGGCACCGCTTCACGCACCGCCTTGACGATCCGATAGATGGTCTCGGGCTCCTTGAGCAGCACGGCCCCTCCCTTGCTCTTGTTGACCGTGGGGGCGGGGCAGCCGAAGTTGAGATCCACCCCGGGGGAGCCAAGTTCGATGGCGCGCAGCGCGTTCTCGGCCAGCCACTCGGGGTGTTGTCCCAGCAGTTGTACCCGTACCGGGGTGCCGGCGCGGGTCTTGCCGTCCTGGCGCAGCTCGGGACAGAGGCGATGGAATACCTTGGCGGGCAGCAACTGATCGACGACGCGGATGAATTCGCTGACACAGAGGTCGTAATCGTTGACAGAGGTGAGTACCTCCCGCATCAGGTGGTCCAGCACCCCCTGCATGGGGGCCAAAATAACGCGCATAACAGCTTCCGCCAGGGTGAAGGAGTCAAAAAGAGGGCAGATTGTAGAGGTATTGGGGGGCGCTGTCAGCGTCGTTTCGCAAGTAAAATGGGGCGATGCCGGGAGGCGCTCAGATAACGGGCGGACAGACGCCGGGCCGCTCGCGGCGCTGTCGGTGCCTTGGGCAAGTCTGCTAGGCTAGGGAAAGATGTATTGAATCGGAGTCTGAATGAAGCGTTGGTGTTTGATGGCCCTTGGCTGGTTGGCCTTTGCCACGGGGATTGTCGGGATCGTTCTGCCCCTGCTGCCGACCACCCCCTTCATGTTGCTGGCGGCGGCGCTGTTTGCCCGCTCATCCCCCCGTTTTCACGCCTGGTTGCTGGCGCACCCCTGGTTTGGCCCCCCCATTGCCGATTGGCAGCAATATCGCGGCATTCGTCGCCATGCCAGACGTCGGGCCATCATCTTCATCCTGATCTCCTTCGGGGTATCGCTCTGGGTGGTCCCCATGCCCTGGGTTCGGCTCTTGCTGGTTGCCATTATGGTGATCCTGCTCACCTGGTTAATGCGTCTGCCGGTGCTGGCGCCAGTTGCAATGGAGAAGTGAAATCCCTAAGCTATTGCAGCAATAATGCTATGGAGTCGGCCCGTCATTTTTGCGTGACGGGCCTTTTTATTGCCCCAGGCGGCATTCACACAAACCGCCACAGCAGGGCTCAAAAAATAAGCGGTCAAATAATGAATCCGGATACCCTGAAGTTTATCGAAGCGAGCATCAAGACCATTCCCGACTACCCGAAGCCGGGCATCCTGTTTCGCGACATCACCAGCCTGATCGAGAACGCAGAGGCCTTCAAGGCCACCATTGATCTGCTGGCCAATCACTATCGTGATCAAGGGATCACCAAGATCGTCGGCACCGAGGCTCGCGGCTTCATCTTCGGCGCCCCCGTCGCCTTCGCCATGGGTCTGGGCTTCGTGCCGGTGCGCAAGCCAGGCAAACTGCCCCGCGCCGTCATCGAGGAGTCCTATGCTCTCGAATACGGTACCGATACCCTGCAACTGCACACCGATGCCATCGTCCCCGGTGACAAGGTGCTGGTCGTTGACGATCTGCTGGCCACCGGCGGCACCGTCGATGCCACCGTCAAGCTCATCCGCCGCGCCGGTGGTGAAGTGGCCGATGCGGCCTTCATCATCTCCCTGCCGTCCCTGGGGGGCGATGCCCGCCTGACCGCAGCAGGCGTCAAGGTGGTCTCCCTGGTCGAACTCGCCGGGGAATAAGCCGCCGATGTGACCGACAGGCAGGCCTCATCAGCCTGCCTGTTTGCGTTTTGGCCCATGCTGTCCCGGCATCGGTTTGAAAATGAAGCGATCCCTTCCCGGGCGCCTCATCCCCCATACAGCCAGCCCCGCATTTGTGTTAGCATCCGGCTCAATGCCTCGTTTTCCAGCATCGAGATCTATGAGCTATCAGGTTCTGGCGCGTAAATGGCGCCCCCATACGTTTGAACAAGTGGTTGGCCAGCAGCATGTGCTGACCGCCTTGACCAATGCCCTGGATCAGGGACGGCTGCATCACGCCTATCTGTTGAGCGGCACCCGCGGGGTCGGCAAGACCACCATTGCCCGCATCCTGGCCAAGAGTCTCAACTGCGAGCAGGGGATCAGCAGCCACCCGTGTGGCGTCTGCGATACCTGCCGGGAGATCGATCAGGGCAACTTCGTCGATCTGCTGGAGATCGACGCGGCGTCCCGCACCAAGGTGGAAGATACCCGGGAGCTGCTGGACAACGTCCAGTACAGACCCGCCCGTGGCCGCTTCAAGGTCTACCTCATCGATGAGGTACACATGTTGTCGCGTCACAGTTTCAACGCCTTGCTCAAAACCCTGGAAGAGCCGCCTCCCTATGTGAAGTTCCTGCTGGCCACCACGGATCCGCAGAAGCTGCCCATCACCATCCTCTCCCGTTGCCTTCAGTTCCACCTGAAGAGCCTGGATCAGAGCCAGATCGCCAAACAGCTGGAGTGGGTATTGGATCAGGAGGGGCAGCCATTTGAACCCCGCGCTCTGCTGGCGCTCGCCAAGGCGGCGGATGGCAGCATGCGCGATGCCCTGAGCCTCACGGATCAGGCCCTGGCCCACGGCAATGGCAGCGTGCGGCTGGGCGACGTGCTCACCATGCTGGGGACGCTCGATCACCATCACCTGCATCAGCTGCTGGAAGCCATCTTGCGCCAGGACGCCCCGGCGACCATGGCCAAGATCACCGAGATTGCCACCCTGGGACCGGATTTCGATCAATTGCATGCCGAGCTGGAAGCCTTGCTGCACCGGGTCGCCATGGCGCAGCTGCTCCCTGCCAGTGTGCAGGAGCAGGGGGCGGATGCCGATGCCCTGCTGCAGCTTGCCCAGGCGATGAGCCCGGAAGAGGTGCAGCTTTGCTATCAAATCGTGCTGGGGGGGCGCAAAGACCTGCCCTGGGCACCGGACGGACGCACCGCACTGGAGATGACCTGCCTGCGCATGCTGGCCTTCTCCCCGCGCCGCGATGCCCTGCATCCCGCAAGCTTGAGCGCCGTCCCTGTTTCCATGCAGGCCATGCCGGTGGCCGGGGGGGCGGCACCCGCCACCCTGGGAAAGCCCCGCGGGGCTGAGCCAGCCCCCGTCGCATCGGTCGATCCCGAGCCGGCAACGGCCATCTCAGAGTCGGCAACAGCAAACGTCCGCCCGCATGGGAATGCCGAGAGGACGTCAGACACGTCGGCTGAAGCGGGAACCGGCCAAGATGTCGATGGGGATGACACGCTGACGCCGCTCTTTGCCGAGCAGGAGGAGCTGCTGCAAGCCGCTCACCAGATGGGCTATGCGCAGCCGGAAACTGTGTCTCCCCCAGCTGCCGAGGCGGATCTGCCCGTGGTCGCCCAGACCGGTGCCATGGCACCTGAACCGGTTGATACCATCGCCACGCCAGAGGCGATACCCGCCGAGCAAGCCGAGCAAGCCGAGCCATCCGCCGCGTCCAGCATGCAGAGCTTGCTTGGCAAGCGCAACTTGCTGCGAAGCCGTCTGCGCAGCGACGCCGCCACCCCGGCGGCAGCGCAAAGAACGGCGCCGAACAAGCCGGTCGCGGCGGCACAATCTGTGGCGCCCCAATCTGTGGCGCCCCAATCTGCGGCGGCTCAGCCGGCTGCGGTGCAAGCCCAGGCACTCTCACAGGTGCCGGCAACCGCCCCCCGTGCGATGGGTGCCCCGGTTCAGCCAGCGACCAGCTATGACGATCTGCCCCCCCTCGATGCCTACGAGGAGAGCGGCAGCGATTATGAGGAGTATCTGAGTCAGGGCTTTGGCGATACCCTTGCCAGTGCCCCCGCACCGCAAGCCACTGCGGCCCCTCGCGCTACCGCGCCGACCCCCGCCATGGCACGACCCGCGCCGGACGATCTGCCGCCCTGGGATCTGGACGGGGTAGCGCCTGCGGTGGCCCAGGTACCTGCAGCCACGGCCCCGTCTGCGGCGCCCATGCCTGCCCCCGTGCAAGATGACGTGCCGCCGGTTCCCCTGATGGAGACCATCGACTGGGATGAACTGGAAGGCGAGAGCCAGCCGGAAGAGGAGGGGGAAGTGCCAAGGCTCGTTCCCTCTTCCTTGCTGGTCAACTGTGGTGACCCTTGGGCCGAGCTGATTGCCCGCACCGGTGTGGGCGGGCGCCTGCGGCAGCTCGCCATCAACTCGGTGATGAGCCAGCAGGGAGACAGGGTGCTGCTCACCCTCAAGCCCGAGCAGCGCCACCTGGTGAGCGATCGGGCCCGCGCCGATCTGGCCGAGATCATCGGCCCCGAACTGGGGGGGACGGTGCAGGTGGAGGTGACCCTTGGCACGGATCCCGCCCGGGAAACCCCCCTTGAGATAGAGCACCGCCTCTACCTCGGGGTCCGTGAGCAGGTGAGCCGGGACTTGGCCGAGGATCCCCATGTACAATTTCTGCAGCAGCGCTTTGGCGCCGTGCTCCATCCCGAGAGCATCGAGCCCTTGAGCCGTTGAGAGTGACTGATGAATGGAGACCGGGAGCTGCTCCCGGTTGAAAAACCCGTTGGCTGCCCCCATCTGGGGTAGAACGAGCCCACAGCCCGGCGCGCATGCCGGATTTCAAGACGAGAGACGACCTATGTTTGGTAAAGGTGGAATGGGTAACCTGATGAAACAGGCCCAACAGATGCAAGAGCGCATGCAGAAGATGCAAGAGCAGCTTGCCCAGATGGAAGTAGTCGG
Organism: Aeromonas intestinalis; assembly: GCF_054052485.1. Taxonomy (NCBI): domain Bacteria; kingdom Pseudomonadati; phylum Pseudomonadota; class Gammaproteobacteria; order Aeromonadales; family Aeromonadaceae; genus Aeromonas; species Aeromonas intestinalis. Next base: position 208,562 of record NZ_JBSTYK010000007.1, on the reverse strand, counting down.
TGAAGCCGGTGCTGGCATGGTCAAGGTCACCATGGCCGGCAGCCACAGCGTGCGCCGCATCGAGATCGATCCCAGCCTGATGGACGATGACAAAGAGATGATCGAGGATCTGGTTGCGGCTGCCGTCAATGACGCCGTGCGCCGGGTTGAAGAGCAGAACAAGGCCAAGATGGGCGAGCTGACCGGTGGCATGCAACTGCCCCCGGGCATGAAGCTGCCGTTCTAAGGCATGAGACGGGCACCCGGGTGCCCGCTTCTGAAAAGGCCGGAGCCCTGCTTCGGCCTTTTTGTTTCCGGTTTTTCTAGCGAGCCGACGCTCGGCGGGTGCCCTGCCAGCGGCAGGCACGGGGCAGGGCGCCGAGTCATGGGGCCGTCCCGGCTCACGACTTCGCCATGGGGGCGAACCCCAGGGCGAGGTGATCGATCAGGGCCCGCACCGAAGGCAGCAGGCCTCGCCGGCTGGGGAAGACCGCGTGGATCACCTCCTGGTGCGGCGCCCAGCCGGGCAGCAGATGCCGCAAGCTGCCATTGTCGAGCGCCTCCTGCACCATCATGACGGGAAGCTGGACGACGCCTAGCCCCTCGATGGCCGCCTGCCGCAACCCCTGCATGTCGGTCGTGACGAAGCGGGGGCTGTGATGCTGTCGTACCTCGGCCCCCTCCGGTCCCAGCAGTTGCCAGCGATGCCCCTCCATGGTGCTGCCATGACCAAGGCTTGGCCAACCCAGCAGATCCGCCGGTCCCCCGGGCTCGCCATGGCGGGCCAGCAGGGCGGGGCTCGCGAGCAGGCACTGGTTCGCATACCCCAGCACCCGCATGGCCAGCTCGCTGTCCTCCAGCGGGAGGGGTCTCACCCTGATGGCGACATCCAGCCCCTCGCTCACCAGATCCACCGCCCGGTTCACTCCGACAAGCTGCACGCTGATCCTGGGGTATTGGAGGGCGAAGGCCACCAGTAGCTTGCTCACCTTGGTATGGAGCAGATCGATGGGGCAGGAGAGGCGCACCACGCCGCAAGGTTCGGTGCGGGTCGAGTCGATGAGAGACTGGGCGGCCTCGGCCTCCACCAGCATGGCCCGGCAGCGGGCCAGATAGGCCAGCCCCAGCTCGGTGACCTGAAAACTGCGGCTGGAGCGCTGGATGAGACGTACCCCCAGCCGCTCCTCCAGCAGGGCGATGCGGCGGCTGAGTTTGGATTTGGGGATGCCAAGGGCCCGACCTGCCTGGGCAAAGCCGCCGTTGTCCACCACCTGGACGTAGTAATAGAGGTCGTTGAGATCGGGAGTCATGACTTCATCGTTCACCATATAGGACGCTGAGGCCTGATCTTACGCCTACCGCCGTGGTCGTTCCATCCACATAATGATCCCAAGCATCATCATCGTATTGGAGTGGACCATGAAAAGCGTCATCGGTATCTACAGTGCACCGCGTCCCCACTGGGTTGGCGACGGCTTCCCGGTGCGTTCCCTGTTCTCCTACCAGAGCCATGGCAAGGCCATGAGCCCCTTCCTGTTGCTCGACAGGGCGGGCCCCATGGAGTTTGCCCCGTCCCCGTCACCACGGGGGGTGGGTGAACATCCGCATCGGGGCTTCGAGACGGTCACCATCGTCTACAAGGGGGAGGTGGCCCACCGCGATTCCACCGGGCAGGGCGGGATCATCGGCCCCGGGGATGTGCAGTGGATGACGGCGGCGTCCGGCATCATGCACGACGAGTTCCACGCCGAGGGGTTCAGCCAGCAGGGGGGCATCCTCGACATGGTGCAGCTCTGGGTCAATCTGCCCGCCAGAGAGAAGATGTCGTCCCCCGGCTATCAGGCCATCGGCAGCGACAGCATACCGGTGCATTCCCTCGCAGACGAGGCCGGGGTGGTGCGCATCATCGCCGGCGAGCTGGCAGGGCAGACGGGGCCGGCACGTACCTTTACCCCCATGAATGTCTGGGATCTGCGATTGAACGGCGGTGCCAGTACCCTGCTGCCGTTGGTGGATGGCTGGAACAGCGCCCTGGTCGTGCTCAAGGGGCGGGTGCGGTTCAATGGCCTGGAGGAGGCGGGGGAGGCGCAGCTGGTGCTGCTGGAGCCCAGTGGCAACCAGGTGCAGATAGAGGCCAGTGAGGACGCCGTACTGTTGCTGCTGAGCGGTGAACCCATCGATGAGCCCATCGTCGGCTATGGCCCCTTCGTGATGAACACCGAGGCCGAGATCGTGCAGGCCATCGATGACTTCAACAGCGGGCGATTCGCCCAGATCCCCCAGTAATCCCCGACCATCTCTCACCCTTTCGCAACCCGGTACCTCAGGTACCGGGTTGGTCATCGCTCTCCCTGTGCCATGAAACGCCGCTTTTTCACCCAGCCCCCGCCATGGACGCCGAGTCGATAGGTGAACCCCGGGCAAGTTTGGGAAACATCGGCATTTTCTGCGGATCCGGGATGTGACAAAATAGCCCTCTTTTTTCCCGGCATCCCCTTGCGTGCGCCCAGCTGGCGAGCCAACGGCAGGGTGGCAGAAGACGAGTGCTCTCTTGAAGCAAGATCAGAGTTTCGACGGGCGGGCCGACAAGTTCGCCCGCAACATTTATGACTCCACCAAGGGGCGCATCCGCACCACTGTGGTGTGGAGCGACATCGAGGCCTGTCTGGCCCGGCTTGGCAACCGACCCCTGCGCATCCTGGATGCGGGCGGCGGGTTTGGCTACTTCGCCCAGAAGCTGGCGGCCATGGGCCATCGGGTGGAGCTGTGCGATCTTTCGGCCGAGATGCTGGATCTGGCCCGGACCCAGATCGCCCTGCAGGGGCTGGAAGACAGAATTCGTCTCATCCATTGCCCCATCCAGGAGCTCAAGTCCCATGTGAGCGGCACCTTTGATCTCGTGCTCTGCCACGCCGTGCTGGAGTGGCTCGCCGAGCCGCGCCAGACCCTGCTCGGTCTGTTCCCTTTCGTCAATGCAGGGGGCATACTGTCGCTGCTTTTCTATAACCGCCACGGCTTGCTGTTCCAGAGCCTGGTGGTGGGCAACTTTGACTATGTGCGCCAGGGGCTGAACAAGAAGCGCCAGACCGCACTGACCCCCACCAATCCGCAGCTGCCCGAACAGGTATATGACTGGATCGGACGAGGGGGGCTCAAGATCATCGGCAAGACCGGGGTGCGCGTCATCCACGACTACATGCGCCACAAGCAGGATCAGCACGAGAAGTTCGATGATCTGCTGGCCATGGAGCAGCACTATTGTCGACAGGAACCCTTTGTCTCCCTTGGGCGCTACATCCATGTGATGGCCCAGAAACCGGCTGGCTGAATACGGCGTCACCGGCACTCTTTTTGCGGGATATTATCGCCGGGGCACAGTGACCCCGGTCTGTACCACCACGGCGGACGTGACGCGCACATGAGGTGTGCGTCGGCCCGCCAGCCATAACAACGAGATGATAACGTCATGATGAGTACATCCCGTACCCTGCCCGAGACGGTAGGATGGGTCAGACAGGAGGGTCTGGCCTTGAACCTGCCCACCGATCGGCTGGCCTTTCTGATTGCGATCAAGACCCTCTCCGAAGAGGAGTCCGATCTCTCGGAGGCCGCGCTGCACGACGCCTTCGGTTATGTCAGCAGCGCCTTTGGCCAGATGGACGAGACCCTGAGCGGTCGCGCCAACAACGCCATCAACGACCTCATTCGCCAGCAGCTGCTGTCGCGCTTCACCACCGACATGGTGGCGGGGGAGAGTCTCTATCGCCTGTCGCGCCTCGGCGTCGGCATCGTCGATTTCTTCCTGGAGAGCCGTCAGGTCGATTCCATCAAGCTCTCCATCCTGCTGGAGCACCTGGCCGCCGAGCTCGACACCGCCCGCAAGGCGGCGCTGGAGCTGGACACCCGGGAGCAGTGGGACGCCGAAGTGCTACCCCGCCTCAGTTTCTCCCTGGAAGAGACGCTTGGGCGCATCGATCTCACCCAGCGCGCCATGGATGAGCAGCAAAACCAGGTCAAGAGCGAGATTGCGGCCCTGCTGACCCAGAACTGGGTCGATGCCATCCACAGCTGTGAGAAGCTGCTCCACGAAACCGGCCAGACCCTGCGCGAGCTGCAAGATACCCTGGACGCTGCCGGCCATCGCCTGCAGGCCGGGCTGCTCAACATTCAGGAGGCGGCGCAGGGCCGTGACGATCTGTTCCACGTCGAGGAGCTGACCCATGCCCTGCAGGGGCGTCTGGATGTCATCACCTCCTGGGGGCAGCAGTGCATCGAGCTCTGGTCCCGGTATGATCGGCACGTCCACAAGTTCATCCGCAACGCCATCGACATGGACAAGAACCGCGCCTTCAGCCAGCGGCTGCGCGAGTCCATCCGCAACTTCGAGCAGCACAACTGGCTGCTCAGGGTGGCCGAAGAGCCCCGTCTGCTGGAGCTGCGCGATGAAACCATCGCCATCCATGACGAGGAGGTGACCGGCGAGGTGCCCCTCGAGATGGAGTATCTGGAGATGGTGGACATCAACCAGGAGCTGGCGGAGCGCATCGAGCGCTACCTCGCCCGCTATCCCGAGAGCGAGTCCCAGCTGGATTTGGCCGACGTGTTGCGCGAATACCTGCTGGACTACCCGGCCCATGCCCACTTCGATGTGGCGCGCCTCCTGATCGATCAGGCGGTGCGTCTCGGCCATGCCAGCGGTGAGCGCGAGCTGCACCGTCAACCCGCATGGAAACCCATCAACCAAGCAGGATCCAAGGTTCAGGCCTATGTCATCGATCAATACTGAGTTTCCTCTGCCGCTGCGCCTCGCCGAGGCCATCGCCAACCCCTTGTTTCCGCGCATCGACACCGCCCTGCGCGCCGGCCGCCACATCAGTGCCGACGATTTCGAACCCCACTCTGCGCTGGTGGAGTATCACGGCGAGCTGGAGATCTTCTACGGCCGTTATCAGGTCGAGCTCATCAAGGCGCCGGAAGGCTTCTTCTACCTGCGTCCGCGCCCGAGCGCCGACATCGGCACCACAGTTTTGTCCGAGCTCGACATGCTGGTGGGCAAGGTACTTTGCTACCTCTACCTGAGCCCGGACCGGCTCGCCTCGGAAGGGGTGTTTGCCACCAGCGAGCTGCAAGAAGAGGTACTGAGCCTTGCCGACGAGAAGCAGCTGCTGCGCATGGTCAACAGCCGCTCCGGCGGCACGGATCTGGACAAGAAGAAGCTCTTGGAGAAGATCCGCACCTCCATGCGCCGCCTGCGGCGTTTGGGGATGATCACGGCCCTTGGCAACGGCGACAAGTTCCGGGTCAACGAGTCCGTGTTCCGCTTTGCCGCCGATGTGCGCTCCGACGAGGATCCCCGCGCCGTGCAACTGCGGATGATCCAGGAAGGGGAAGCCATCTTCCACGACGACGAGATGCCGAGCAGCGATTCCCTGTTCGAGGACATCGAATCGGATCTGGACGAAGAGCAGCTGGAGCTGGAGGTGGAAGATGATCTGCAACGTTAAATTTTTGGCCCCGACGGGGATGATGGCTGTGATGGAGAGTGCGGCGTGAGAGGCAAATTCAAATCCCTGACCATGGTCAACTGGAACGGCTTCTTCGCCCGCACCTTCGATCTCGACCAGCTGGTCACCACGCTGTCCGGCGGTAACGGGGCGGGCAAGTCCACCACCATGGCGGCCTTCATCGCGGCCCTGATCCCCGATCAGTCCCTGCTCCATTTCCGCAACACCACGGAGGCGGGCTCCAGCAGTGCGTCCCGTGACAAGGGGCTCTACGGCAAGCTGCAGCGCGGCCACTGCTACTCGGTGCTGGAGGTGATGAACAGCCGCGAGCAGCGGATCTGGGTCGGTGTTCACCTGGAGCAGGTGGCGAACCGGGACAACAAGGTCAACATCACCCCCTTCGCGCTGGTGGATGTGCCCCAGGAGCTGTCCCCCACGGATCTCCTGCTGGAAAAACTCGAAGGCGGCAAGGGGCGGGTGCGCGCCTTCACCGACCTGAAGGGGGCGGCCGCCGAACTTGGCGCCATGAAGCTCGCCAAGTTCAATACGGTGACCGATTATCACAACTTCATGTTCGAGTTCGGCATCACCCCCAAGAAGCTGCGTGATCAAAAAGATCGCGGCAAGTTCTACCGCTTGATCGAGGCTTCCCTCTACGGCGGCATCTCTTCGTCAATCAGCCGCTCCCTGCGCGAATACCTGCTGCCGGAAAACTCCGGGGTGCGCAAGGCGTTCCAGGACATGGAGGCGGCCATCTACGAGAACCGCCGTACCCTGGAGGCCATCAAGGAGACGCAAGGCCAGCGGGATCTGTTCAAGAACCTCATCACCGAAACCACCCATTACGTGGCGGCGGAGTATGTGCGGGGCAGTGCCGAGAAGAGCCGCCTCTCCGAGCTGGCCCTGAAGGCCCGGGCGGAGCTGGCGGGCAAGCGCCGTCTGCTTGCCGAAGAGAAGCAGCGTGCCATCTATCTCGCGGACGAGGTGGATCAGCTCACCGGCCGCGAGAAGCTTTTGACCGACGAGCTGGAGTCCGCCGCCGAACACCTGGCCAGGGTGCTGGCGGCGGTGGCCCTGCAGAAGAAGATCGCGCTCTATCGTGCCGATCTCGCCGAACTCAATGACAAGCTGGAGCAGCAGCAGGCGGTGGTGGAGGAGATCCACGTCCAGTTGCTGGAAGTGGAGGAGCGCCGGGAACTGGCGATCGCCGAGGTAGACAGCCTCAAGACCCAGCTTGCCGACTATCAGCAGGCGCTGGACATCCAGCAGACCCGCGCCATCCAGTACCGCCAGGCAGTGCAGGCCCTCGATGCTGCCCGCGAGCAGTGCGAGCTGCCGGGGTTGACCGCCGAGCAGGCGAGCGAGACCCTGCATCAACTGCGCAGCACCGAGCAGAGCCTCACCAGCCGGGTGCTGGGAGCCGAGCAGCAGCTCGCCCTGGCGAAGGCCGCGGTAGCCGAACACGAAGCGGCCCTGACGCTGCTCCTTGGCATCGCCCCCGAGACCGCTCGCGAGGCCGCCTGGCCCACCGCCCAGGCTCTGCTCAAGCGTCATATCGAAGACAAGGCTCGCGTCAATCAGGGGCAGGGGCTGCGCGCCACCCTGGCCCGCCTGGAAAAAGAGAGCGAGAGCCAGAAAACCCTGTTCAAGCTGCGGGATGAACTGACCGAGGCGTCAGGCCAGCAGATCGGCAGCAGCGACGAGCTGGAACTCTTCCTCGAAGCCCAGCGCACCCGCCAGGAAGAGCTGGCCGAGCAGCAGGCCGAGACAGCTCAGCGCCGTGCCAGCCTGGAGCACCAGGGTGCCCAGCTTGGCCGTGACATTGGCGAATTAACCAAACTGGCGCCGCGCTGGCTGAAATCCTTTGAAAAACTCGAGCAACTGCGCGAGCAGAGCGGCTTGCCGCTGGCCAGCGCCGAAGCGCTCTCCGCCGGCATGCAGACCGTGCTCGACAAGGAGCGGGAGTTCGAGCAGGAGAGCAACCGCATCCAGGCCCAGAAGCAGGCGCTGGAGCTGCAAATTCGCAACCTCCAGCTGGGGGCCGGAGAGGCGGATCCGCGCCTTGCCCGCATCGCCGAGCAGGTGGGGGGCGTGCTGCTCTCCGATGTCTATGACGACATCTCCATCGACGATGCCCCTTATTACTCCGCCCTCTACGGCCCGGCTCGCAGCGCCCTGGTGGTGCTCGACCTTGAAGGTGCCATCGAGCGGCTCAAGAAGCTGGAAGATTGCCCGGAGGATATCTACCTCATTCAGGGTAATCCTGACTCCTTTGATGAGGATCTGGTGGAGGCGGACGAGCTCGGCGACGCCGTGCTGGTGCGCAGCAGCAAACGCCAGGTGCGTTTCTCCCGCTACCCCGAATTGCCGCTCTTTGGCCGCGCCGCCCGCGAGAAGCGCATCGAGCAGCTCGATCTTGAGCGTGAAAACCTCATCGAAGGCTACGCCAAGGCCGCCTTCGAGCAGCAGAAGTATCACCGCCTCTATGGTCACTTCCGCGACTTCATCGGCCAGCATCTGGACATCGCATTCCGTCCGGATCCGGAAGCCGAAGTGGACGCCAAGCAGAGCGAGCTGCGCAAGTTGCAGGGAGCCATGGGGGAGTGCGACAAGCAGCTCGCCGAGGCCAAGGCCGCCGGTGCCCAGCTGACCCGCCACATCCAGCTGGTGCAGGCCATGCTGCCCTATGCCCATCTGTTTGAGGAAGGGGATCTGGCGGCGCGTCTCGAAGGTGCCCGCGCCGATGTGGAGAGCCTGAAACAGGCGGAGGCCTTCATCGCCAAGCACGGCAAGGCGCTGGAGACGCTCGAGGGCAAGGTGCAGGTATTGCGTCAGGATCCGCAGGATCTCGCCGCCCTGCAGGCCACCTACGACGAGGTGAACGGGTTGCTGGCGGAGCAGAAACGCCGTGTCTATGCCCTGGATCAGCTGGTGGCCCGCCTGCCGCATTTCGCCTATCAGGACGCACAAGACTTGCTCGGCAAGGCGTCCGAGATGAGTGAACGCCTGAAAGAGAAGCTCAAGGCAGCGGAATTGACTGCCAGAACCGAAGGTGAGCAGCACAAACAGATCGCCCAGCGCCACACAGAGGCGTTGCAACTGCGCACCGCGCTCGATTCCAGCGCGTCGGCCAAGGGGCAGACTCTGGCGGAGTTCGAGCAGGAGCTGGGGGCCATGGGGTTGACTCTTTCCGAAGACATGGAAGAGAAGTCCCGCGCCCACAAGAAAGAGATCGAAGAGCTGCTCATTCGCACCCGCTCCCGTCGCACCAGCGCCGAGGCCCAGTTGCAGGTGACCAAGCGGGAGATCGAATCCCTCGGCGGCCGTCTGAAGCTCGAAGGCAAAGACTACTTCGGTGCCCGCAAATCCCTGGTGGGCCACAAGGCGAGCTGGTCGCGAGTGGTGCGTCTGGCCCGCGACACCGACGTCGAGAAGCGCCTGAACAAGCGCGAGCTGGCGTATCTTGACAGCGACGAGCTGAGATCCATGTCGGACAAGGCTCTCGGCGCCCTTCGCGTCGCCGTGGCGCACGACGAGGCCCTGCGCGATGCGCTGCGTCTGTCCGAGGGCAACCGCAACACAGAGCAGAAGGTCGCCTTCTACGTGCAGGTGTATCGTTATTTGAAGGATCGCATTCGCAACGACATCATCCGCTCGGACGATCCGGTGGAGGCCATCGAGGAGATGGAGATCGAGCTGGCGCGCCTCGCCGATGAGCTCAAGCAGCGGGAGACTCACTTGTCGCTTTCCTCCCACGAGGTGGCGGCCAAGATCACCAACATCATCCGCCGGGAGCAGAACCGTATACGGGTGCTGAACCAGGGCCTGCAGAATATCGCCTTCGGTCTGGTGCGCGGGGTGCGCCTCAACGTCAATATCCGCGAGGCTCACACCCGATTGCTGACCGCGCTCGCGGATCAGACCGCCATGCACAACGATCTGTTCGCCGACAAGGAGCTCAGCTTCTCCGAGGCCATGGCCAAGTTGTTCCAGCGTCTCAACCCGCAGATTGAACAGGGGGAGCGCAGCTATCAGGTGATGGGAGACATCCTGCTGGACTATCGCAACTACCTGGAGCTGGAGATCGAGGTGCAGCGCGGGGCAGACGGCTGGCTGCGGGCGGAGAGCGGAGCGCTCTCCACCGGCGAGGCCATCGGTACCGGTCAGGCCATCTTGCTGATGGTGCTCATCAGCTGGGAGGAGGAGTCCCGCCGTCTGCGCGGCAAGGACATCGCCCCCTGTCGTTTGCTGTTCCTGGACGAAGCGGCGCGCCTTGATGGCAAGTCCATCGCCACCCTGTTCGAGCTGTGCGAGCGTCAGGACATGCAGCTGCTCATCGCGGCGCCGGAGAACATCAGCCCCGAGAAGGGCACCACCTACAAGCTCATCCGCAAGGTGCAGGGCAAGCACGAGCACGTGCACGTGGTGGGGCTGCGCGGCTTTGGTTTCGCCGATGACAAGCTCATTGCCTGATCCGGGTTCCCCTGACAGGGGCTGACGGAGCAATACGCAAAACGGGGGGCCAGGGCCTCCCGTTTTCCATGGCAAATGTGAGAGAGTAGGCCTCTGTTGGCAGGGGCCAGATTGGTGCAAAAAGTGGTGATGAGAGTGGCGATGGAAGAGCGCATGAGAGGCAGGGTACAAAAAGGGCTGCTGGTCTCCTTCAGCCTGCTGCTGGCGGCCTGCAGCAGCCAGCCGGAGGCGGACAAGGGGGGGGACTGGCGCGGTTATACCCAGACCGGGCTTGCCTCCTATTATGCGGACCGCTATCACAACCGGAAGACGGCGAGCGGCGAGCGGTACAATAACGGTGCCAACACCGCGGCCCACATGACACTGCCGTTCGGCTCCCTGGTGAAGGTGACCAACGTGGCGAACGGCAAGAGCGTGGTGGTGCGGGTCAACGACAGGGGCAACTTCCCCAGGGGGAGAGTGATCGATCTCTCCAAGGCCGCCTTCAGCAGCATCGGCAACCTCAGATCCGGCCTGGTCAGGGTCAATCTCGAAGTGGTCAACTAGTTCGCATGAGACAACACGCAGGCGGCTTGTCCTGTGGGTTCGGAAGGTGGCAGTTTTACTGGGAGGCTCCCCTTGGCATGCAGCCCGCCGGAGGGCGGGCTGCAACAGTGTCACCCTCTGTGGGTCGTGACGGATGTTCCCATCACCACATCATTTTTTTGGTTCACATCCAGGGTTGCCTGGTAGCTCTCCTTATAAAAGACCAGACCATTGTCGTCGTCCTGTTGCCATCCGGCACCCAGCAGAATTGTCACCGCCGCATCCAGCGGTTTGTTGCTGACAGCACGGTCAAGGATTTCGGCCACCTTGTTGGTGGAGAGGGTCGCAGGGGCCGATGGGTGCACCGCTGCCGCCGCGTGGTTTTGGGCGCGGGTCTTGTGGATGTCGCACCCATTGCCATCCGTCATCTGGGTACAACCGCTGCGCTCCAGCTTCTGCCGATAGGCGTCGCTGATCGCGTGGGCAGGGGCAATGGCGCCAAGGGTGATGCCGAGGAGGAGTGACAGGCTCAGGATCATCTGTTTGTGTTTCATGGTATCTATCCAGTTAATGAGAAATAAAAAGCCAAACCGGGTTTCTGGGAGATGAGTCTACGTCAGTGCTGGTCAGGGGGAGGGGAGATCAACACTGCCAATGTCCCTCGTAGTCGTAACATTGCTCGCGCTGGTCACTGTGATGTCGGTGGGCATGATAGGTATTTTCCTTGTGGCGGTTATCTTCATCCTTTTCATGTTTCGCCTTGTCGGCTTCATGTTTTTTGTGGATGCCGTATGCGATCCCGCCTGCCGCAGCGGCGGCACTGCCGACCAGCAAGGCTTTCTGGGTTGTCGTCATATTGTCCATGGCACAGCCGGTCAGACTGACCGTGACCACCAATATGCCGACGCATTGCCTGATGAATACCATTTTCATAGCAAACAACTTCCATATATTAATGTTGAACTGTTTCCAATGTGACCATAGCCGTAGTCTGTGGTCCGTTTTGTTGTTATGTTGCAAGCAAAAAAATAACAGGCAGTGAGATATTTCAGTCAGATGGATGGCTGTTATTTATTGTCAGAAAATAAATGTTAAACCTGTCGTTCGCTGCCAAATAAAAATAATGATTGTGTATATCGGTATGAGTGAATGACAGCGACTAATTGATCGTGACGCCGGCTATTCTGCCCGATGGCGACATATCAAACTCCACAATGACGCCGGACTTTCGCCAGCGGGTATGTTCGTCGTTCATGGCATGCCAACCGCTGCCTTCCATATAGTCCACGGCTTCTCCCTGATAATCACCCGCGATGTGTGAATCAAGATCTTGCAGGATCTCATGGGTGGCATCGCGATGGTCGCGGTATGACGCCACATCCTGTCCGTGTCGATACCGAGCGGGTTTGATTTCACAGGTGCCATTGGCCTCACTGACCTGGGTACAGCCGGATTGTTCCAATTGCGCGCGATAGGCTTCACTGATGGCAAAGGCCGGTTGGGCACAGACTCCTGTCATCGCGATCATCAATATCATGTTCCACTTTTTCATGGCGTTGACCCTCTCCTGTTAACGGTACCAGCAGCGTGAGCCATTATCGGCCTGGCTGGCATCCGGCAGCGTTTCGCAGTCCGGGAGTGCGATGCCATCTCGGGTGATCATATCGTTATCCTGGCGATATTGTTGGCTGCCAGAGGTGGTGACACAGCCAGCCAGAAATAGATTGGCTCCGATGATGATTAATGCCATCAAGGTGGTTCTCATATAATTACTCCTATGGATTGGTAAAACGTTTTCTGTTTTCGGGGACGACATCTGATAATTCAGATCCTGTTTTCCAATCGGTTAATGACATTGTTCCTCCTGGAATGTGATGAACATCATAGTTTTTCTAAATAGTAAAAATAAAGAGGTCAGACCTGGCATTTTATATTGTTTTATCTGTTTGATTTTAATGGATAAAAATAAAAATACCCCTTAAGTGTTAATTTTTGGTTGGGTATGGTGAGTGCAACTGTTGTTGAATATGTGAATAGGTATTGGTATTTGAGATGTCATAAATAAAATTGATTACAATTAATCACCTGGCGTTAAATGAAGCCAATAAATCCATTTATTTAATCGTCTGTTATTGCCACAGCGTCATATCACGCAGCAATAACGATTGATGGGATCATCCATAAGGGATCTCCCTGGGAAGTCATCGACGCGGCTCACCGATGAGCACGACATGGAGACATGAATAGCCGGCTCACCCAATGCCTGGGTGAGGTTGTGGCGCCGATCCGACACCGCAGCCTGATCTGCCCGATTTTTGCTGCTTGGCAGTGGGTTGGTCGGTCGATGTTTCTGCCAGATCCTTCCTTCATTTTTAAACATTGCGATGTTGATAAATAAAAAGTTGTTTAAAAATCCCGAGTCGGAGTGCTATCTTGTGGCCATCAGGTGCAACCCAAGGGTATGAGACCCATGACCATCGAACGTTATGCCACCAGCAAGCCTTTTCCGTTTGCCGATGCGGTGAAAGCGAACGGTTTTGTTTTTTTATCGGGCCAGGTATCCATGAGTACCACGGGTGAGCCTTTGCAGGGGTCGGTCACGGAGCAAACCAGGCGGATCATGCAATCTATCGCGGCGACGCTGGCCCGCACCGGGGTGGATCTCGACCATGTGGTCAGGGTGCAGGTGTGGCTGAGCGACATGAAGCACTTCGCCGAATTCAATACCGAATATCGCAACTGGTTTACGAGCGGCTTTCCGGCCCGTTCGGTGACCAGCAGCACCTTGGCATTTGGGTTGGATGTGGAGATCGAAGTCCAGGCAATAGCGGCAACGAGAGGGGCGGCATGAATCTGGATCGCGAGAGTCTGCTCACCGTGTTGATGGCATCCCTCGAAACCCTCAAGACCACCATCCCCGCCAATACCGAAGCCGTATTGCATGATCTGACCCGGCCTGAAGAGTCCGTCATCGGTATCGTCAATGGGCACGTGAGTGGCCGGTGCGAAGGGGATGCCCTCCTGTCCGGCCCGGATGATGACATGGGATTCTTGGGGCTGCTCGATGGGGCATCCGATACCCGATATCGCACCTTCAGCGGTTATGTGTCGAGAACGGCGACCGGGAAGCGCTTGAATAGCGCATCGACCATCTATTACGGCGAGGGTGGCGTACCTTTGGTTGCCTTCTGTCTCAACGTCGATATGGAAGCGGTCAATCAGCTGAAACGCGACCTGGATTATCTGTTCCAGCCCGCCAGCATGGAGGAGGAGACGGGTGGCAAATCGAGCACGATTTCCCTCCAGACGCTTGATGACGTGTTGCAGCGATACCGGCAGACCGGGGCTGAGAGCAAGATTGATTTCAGACGGCGTGTCGTGTCCGAGATTCATGGGCTGGGCTTTTTCAAGATAAAAGGCAGTGTCAATCATGTCGCCAGGGCGTTGGGGGTGACGCGATACACGATTTACAACTATCTGGAGAGATTTGATGAACAATAGTGGCTCGACAAGGATCCCCTTCTATCAAGTGGATGCCTTTACCTCCCAGCCCTTTGGTGGCAATCCGGCCGGGGTGTGTCCCCTGGAGACCTGGCTGGAAGATGAGGTGCTCCAGTCCATCGCCATTGAAAACAATCTGTCAGAGACGGCTTTCTTCATTCCGACGAATGATGGCTATCACCTGCGCTGGTTTACCCCCGGGGTTGAAGTGGATCTGTGTGGCCACGCGACCCTGGCAGCCGCCTGGGTACTGTTCAACAAACTGGGCCATGCCGATGAGCCGATCCGGTTTCACACCCGCAGCGGGCTGCTAACGGTGACTCGCTCGGGTCATGAGTTCTGCATGGATTTCCCGGCCAAGGTGGCAACACCGATAGAGACACCCGCCGGTCTGCTGACCGCTCTGGGTATTGATGGCGAGGTAGTCGGGGTATGGCGGTCCGATGACTTGATCGTGCTGGTGAATGACAAAGAAGTCATTGAAGGGCTGGCCCCGGATTTCAATACCCTGGTGCAGTTTGATACCCGTGGTGTCATCGTGACGGCGGCCGATGATCGCTTCGACTTTGTCTCCCGCTGGTTCGGGCCTCAGGTCGGCGTCAACGAGGATCCGGTGACCGGCTCTGCACACACCTTCCTCGCACCGTTCTGGGCCGCTCGCACAGGCAAGCGGGAGTTGATTGCCCAGCAAGGGGGGGCACGCAAGGGGACACTCCGCTGCCTGGTGCGTGATGATGGTCGCGTGGAGCTATATGGCGAGGCCCGCATGACCATTGAAGGTACCTTCCTGCTGTAATCCATCAGGCCGCACCAGATGTGCCTGCACCATCAAGCATGTATCAACCAGGGTGAGCACATGATTGGCGGCGCCATCAGCAGGACCTCGCCTTTGGGTCACCCTGCTAGCCGAGATGTCGGGAGCCGATACCCGCCTTGATACCCGCCAGGATCCGAAGAGGATCCGCAAGGAGCAATAGGAATAAGGAGCGATAGGAGTATGGAAAACAACGCCTGGCTGGTGATCAGCGCCCATCGCAGCGAATACCCGGAGCCCATCACCTTCATCAAGGGCACCCCGCTTATGGTGGGTGAGCGGTATGAAGGGGCAGAGGATTGGCAGGATTGGTTCTTCTGCCAGTGTGCGGGCCAGCAAGGGGGCTGGGTGCCGGCTCAGCTTATCGAGTGGCTGGACAAGGGCCAGGCCCGTGCCCGGGAGGACTGCACGGCCCGGGAGCTGAACGTGCAGCCGGGTGATCAGCTGATTGGCCATCGGATGATCAACGGCTGGATCTGGTGTGACAACGCCGAGGGAACGGCCTCTGGCTGGGTGCCACTGGCCAATCTACAAGCGCTGCGGGAGCCATAAACCCTTAGTGGCGCCACGGACGCTCTGCTGTGCTCCTTCGTCTGCTGTTCAATAGGATGAACAGTCTGTCCATATTGTCCGTCTATATCCATCAATAACCTGCTCTTACACTGCCTCTCATCTTGAAGGATGTGTCCATGGTCCGCTGGCAAGTCGCGGCGAGGGGCATCCTTGGTCCATGTGTCTCTTGATAGGGGAGTGTGATGATGAAAGCAGACAAGCTGGTGTCGATAGCGGTACTCAAGGCCAAAGCGGGCATGGGAGAGGCGCTGCGGCGCGAGTTGCAAAAGCTCGTCGCGCCGACCCGGCGCGAGCCGGGCAACCTTGATCACGTGTTGTTCGAGCTCAAGGATGAACCGGGCACCTTCTATATGCGGGAAGCCTTCGTCAGCCGGGCAGCGCTCGATGATCATTGTGCCACCGACTATTTCCAGGCCTTTGCCAGCCGGGCCGATGTGCTGCTGGCCGAACCCCTGCGTCTCATCTTCCTGGAGGAGGTGGGCCCCTTGGCCTGATGAACACACCGCTTTTGAGAGGCGATGTCCCGGCGATGCGGACCCTGGCTTCGCTATCCTTGCCAAGGGGATTGGCGATGTGAACAGAGACCCGAGCGGTGGATGGGTGAAACACCCGTCTGCCGTGCTGGGGAGGGAAGGCGATAAGCCTGGCTCATGGGAGGTGACATGAAGAGGACCCTGGTGCTGGTACGTCACGGCAAGTCCAGCTGGGATGAGGCAGATCTGCCGGATAGAGAGCGGCCACTGGCCGAGCGCGGCAAGCGCGACGCCCCCATGATGGGCAGGCGCCTGGCGCAGGAGGGGGTGATACCGGATCTGATCCTCTCAAGCCCCGCTTGTCGGGCACGGGAGACGGCGCGCCTGCTTGCCGATGCGCTTCAATATCCTGGGGAGATAGCCTTCGATGAGCGGATATACGAGGGAGAGGTTTGCACCCTGCTGGCGCTGATAGAGGAGCTTGCAGACGACAAGAAGTGCGTGATGCTGGTGGGGCATGATCCCGAGTTCACTGCGCTGGCTCACCGCTTCTCCCGGGGGATCACCCGGATGCCCACCTGCGCCATGGCCCGTTTTCTATTCGAGGGGGCGTCCTGGTCGGTCATCCCTGGCCTCGTTCCAGTTCGTGTCTGGTTTGATTGCCCCAAGCAGCCGTAAGCCCGTGTCATCGGGCGCCTCGCCTTCATGACAGCAGGGGCCTTCGCCCCTGCCTGTTTTTCCCGATTTCCCTAGCTCACCGTGAAGGAGAGCATCATGCCGGTATCCTCGTGCTCCAGCAGGTGGCAGTGGGCCATGTAGGCACGCTCTTTGGGGGCCGGGTGATCGAACTGAATGAGCACCTCGCTCTCACCCCCCTCGACCCTGACCATGTCCTTCCAGCCGCTGCGATGGGGCAGGGGCGTGAGGCCGTTCTCTTTCAGGATGCGAAAACGGGCGCCATGGATATGGAAGGGGTGCAGCATCATGTCCCCCTTGCCGGAGAGGGTCCAGTGTTCCAGTTTGCCCCGCTTGGCCTCAAAGGCCGGCACGCCCATCTCGAAGGCTTGATCGTTGATGCGATTTGCACTGAAGAGGCGCTCTCCCAGCGGCGTCATGCCTGCGTCCGCACCCTGGGACATCCCCGCCATGGCGCCGTGATCCATGCCTTTCATGTCCTTCATTCCTTTCATGGCTGGCATGGGCTTGTCGGCCGGGGCACCGTGCTCGGCCATGCTCATGCCGCTCATGGCCGCCGGTCCATATTGCTCCATCAGTCGTTGCATGCCGATCCTGTCGAGCGCCGGATCCATGGAGAGTTGGAAGTGACGACGAGTCCAGCTCCCATCCTCGGTGGGCAGGGGCGGGAGGCTTCTCAGCTGATCCGGCAGGCTCGATGTGATGCCCTGGGAGGCGGGAGTCAGGGTGAGCAGCGGCAGCGGCTGATCGAAGGGGGGCAAGGCCATACCCATCTGGCTGACGGGTAGGGCGAGCAACTCGACGCGCTTGTCCTGGAGTTCTACCAGCACTTCGAAGCGCTCCCCCATCAGCACCTCCAGTTCGGTGAGTTTGACGGGCTCGGGCAGGAAGCCGCCGTCCGAGGCGATCACATAGAAGGGTTGGTTGTCATCGAGGGCCAGGCGCAGGGAGCGGGCGTTGCAGCCATTGAGGATCCGCAGCCGCACCCAGCCGCGGGGTGCCTGATGCTGGGGGGCCAGGGCGCCGTTGACCAGGGGCAAGTCCCCGAACCAACCCACGGCGGCGCTCATCTCATCGAGCCGATAATCGATCTGTCCCTTGCCGTCGAGCCGCTTGTCCTGAATGACCACGGGCAGATCGTTGATGCCCCAGCGGGCGGGGAGCGGCCAGCGGGCGCTCTCCTCGTCATCGATGAGAATGAGGCCGGCGAGCCCCATGGCCACCTGACGTCCGGTCTTGCCGTGGGCATGGGGGTGGTACCAGCAAGTGGCGGCGGGTTGGGTCAGGGTGAAGCGGCTGGTGAGGGTCTCTCCCGGTCCTATCATGGCCTGGGGGCCGCCGTCGGCATCGCCCGGGATCTCCAGGCCGTGCAGATGCACTGTGGTGGTTTCCGGCAGCTGGTTCAGGGTATGGAGCTGGACGGCCTGGCCGGTGCGCAGTTTCAGGGTCGGGCCGAGCAGGGCACCGTTGTATCCCCAGGTCACCGCCTCCTTGCCGCGCCAGGCGGTGACACCCGCCTTGGCGGTCAGGGCGATATTGCCCTGGGCATCCGGGGAGAGCAGGGGCGGGATGGGCAGGCTGGGGGCTTCGGCGGCGGAGAGAAAACGGGTGTAGGAGAGGGGCAGTGCACCGGCGAGGCCGAGCAGGGCGCTTCGGATCAAAAAGTCACGTCTGTTCATCGCATTCATCTCCTGGGAAATCATGGTCAAGGCAACCTTGGCTCTTCCCCCTGATGGAAGGTCAAGCCGACCACAGGTACCCGGGTACCCTGTTCGTTCATCGAGGGTCAGGGTTCATCTGCTGGCTCATGGTGTCGATGAAGTCGCGAAGCACAGGCGCGATGGGCTTCCCGGCCTCCTCGGGGGCATAGAGTACGCAGACATCGGCCGGGATCGGCTGCTCTAGGCGCACGAAACGCACGTGCGGCCATTTTTGGTGAGCATAGCTGGCAGGCGCCAGGGCTACCTGCTGACTGGTGGCGACCACGGCCATCAGGGTATTGGGTTCAACCACCTCCTGATTGAGCTGGGGATAGAAGCCCTCCATCAGGCAGGCGTTGATGATGAGATCGGTGGAGGCCGAGTTGGCCCGGCTCATCAGTACGAAGCGCTCGCCCGTCAGCTCGGTGAGGGAGACCCGCTTGCGATCCCGCAGCGGGTGTTCATCCGATACCGCCAGCATCATGGACTCGGGATAGACGCTCTCGGCCTGCAGGGGGTGGATGTTGAAGGTGTCGGCAAAGCGGGCAAGGCCCAGGTCTATCTCCTTGTTGGCCAGCGCCAGCTTCTGTTTCTCCGGCGACAACTCGGTAAAGGTGATCTCGTACTCGGGATGCAGCCGATGACACTGCCTGATCACCTCGCCAAAACCGGCCCAGAAGATGGAGCTGACCAGCCCGATGCGGATCTGGTTGTGCTCCATCCGTCCCGCTTGCACCACCTTGTTGAGGCCGCTTTCCAGGACATCGAACAGCAGGGTGCACTCCTCCATCAGCCGTCGCCCCGTGGGGGTGAGGCTGACCTGGCGGGTGTGGCGCTCGAACAGGGTCAGCCCGAGCACGGTTTCCAGCTCCTTGATCTGGGCACTCAGCGGTGACTTGGAGACGTTCAGTTGCTCGGCGGCCCGGCTGAAGTGACCGCTGCGCGCCACCTCGTGGAAGTAGCGTAGCATCTTGAGGGTGACGCGCTCGCGCCAGTGACTGTCCAGGGACAAGATAACCTCCGGTGGATTGATGAGGCGGGGTGAGATCCCCGTCAAACATTGGGCATTCGCCGCCACGGGCAGGCCCCTGCCTGCGGGGGGCGCAGGGGATCCGGTTCACACTTTGACCTCCGCTCGTGGGGCCCGCTTACCCCTCATGCTCTCTTCATGGCAACAAAATGGCGTCAATTGGCGTCATTTTTGCCGGTTTTCCCTCCCGGCTCGCCATGCTGATGGGTTTATTGTGCCGAAAATCAGGATAAAAGAACCGATTTTAATGATTTTTTTAGCTATGTGTCTTCCCTAGAGTGAGCCCATCAGTCATCACTCACGAGGTTCATCCCATGCAACAAGATCCCGTTCTGAATGCCGTCGCCACCATTTTGTCCCGCAAGCCGGGCTTCTCCCCCCGGGCCGCCATGATCCTGGGATCGGGTCTCGGGGTGTTGGCCGATGCGCTGGAAGAGAGAGTCAGCATCCCCTACGAAGAGCTGGACGGCTTCCCGGTCAGTACCGTGGCCGGTCACAGCGGCGAGCTGGTGCTCGGCAAACTGCATGGCGTCGACGTCATCTGCATGAAGGGGCGTGGTCACTACTATGAGCACGAAACCATGAAGGTGATGACCACCCCGGTGCGCACCTTCAAGCGCCTGGGTTGCGAGTTGCTGCTGGTGACCAATGCGGCCGGCTCATTGCGCCCCGAGCGGATCGGGGTCGGCTCCCTGGTCATCTTCAACGATCACATCAACACCATGCCGGGCACCCCCATGACGGGCGCCAACGACGAGGCCTACGGCCCGCGCTTCTTCAGCCTGGCCAACGCCTATGACAAGACATTGCGGCAAGAGGCGCAGGCGATTGCCGACGCAGAGGGGATCGCCGTCAATCAGGGGGTCTTCGTCTCCTACAGCGGCCCCTGCTTCGAGACTGCCGCCGAGATCCGCATGATGCAGATCATCGGCGGTGACGTGGTGGGCATGTCGGTGGTGCCCGAGGTGATCAGCGCCGCCCATTGCGGTCTGCCGGTGCTGGCTATCTGCGCCATCACCAACATGGCCGAGGGGCTGGGTGACGTGCAGCTCTCCCACGAGCAGACCCTCAAGTGTGCCAAGTTGGCGGAAGCGGACTTCATCTGCCTCATCAACGCCTTCGTGCAGCGCCACTTCCAGTAACGGCTGACCAGGAGGTCATATGTTTGCAGCAGGATTTCTCGGCATGGCGGCCCTCGTGCTCATCGCCGTGCTCGCCTCGACCAATCGCAGGGCCATTCGCCTGCGCACCGTCGGGCTGGCGCTGGCCTTGCAAGTGGCCATCGGCGCGCTGGTGCTCTACGTGCCGCTGGGACGGCGCGCACTGGAGGGGATGGCCCACGGGGTGGACGCCGTGCTGGCGAGCGGCAAGGCGGGTATCCACTTCCTGTTTGGCAACCTGGTCAACTTCTCGGTGGACGGCATCGGTTTCGTGTTCGCCCTCAACGTGTTGCCGCTGGTGGTTTTCTTCTCGGCGCTGATCGCCGTGCTCTACTACCTCGGCATCATGCAGGCGGTGATCCGTGTCATCGGGGGTGGTATGGCCAGGCTGCTCGGCACCTCCCAGACCGAGTCCATGTCGGCGGTGGCCAACGTCTTCGTCGGCCAGAGCGAGGCCCCCCTGGTGGTCAAGCCCTATATGTCGAAGATGAGCGACTCCGAGTTCTTCGCCGTCATGTGTGGCGGCATGGCGTCGGTCTCCGGCACCGTGCTCGCGGGCTACGCCATGATGGGGGTGGACATGCAATACCTGCTGGCGGCCTCCTTCATGGCAGCGCCAGGGGGCATACTGTTTGCCAAGCTGATCATCCCCGAAACCAGTCAGCCGGACTATGTGTTCGACAACAGCATCCAGTTCGATGGCAAGAAACCGGAAAACGTGCTGGCTGCCGCCGGAGAGGGGGCCAGCAGTGGCCTCAAGCTGGCCGCCGCCATCGGTGCCATGTTGATCGCCATGATAGGGCTGGTTACGCTCGTCAATACATTGCTCGGCGGGGTGGGGGAGATGGTCGGCATGCCCCTCTCTCTTGAGCTCATCCTGGGTTGGATCTTCTCGCCGCTCGCCTTCCTGCTGGGGGTGCCGCTCGCGGATATCGGTGTTGCCGGTGCCATGATCGGCAAGAAGCTGGTGGTGAATGAATTCGTCGCCTACAGCGATCTCGCTCCCTACCTGAAAGACGCGAGCACCGTGAGCGCGGCCGGTCTGCAGGTGCTGGAGGAAAAATCCAAGGTGATCATCAGCTTCGCGTTGTGCGGCTTTGCGAACCTGGCCTCCATGGGGATCCTGATCGGCGGCCTCGGTACCCTCTGCCCCTCACGGACCGATTTCATCGCCCGCCATGGTCTGCGCACCGTGCTGGCGGCCACCTGTTCCAACCTGATGAGTGCTGCCATCGCCGGGATCTTCTTCTCCCTGGCGCTCTGACGCTCACCTCTCTGTGCGGGGCGCTGCGGCGCCCCTTTTTATGACCCTGATTTCAACCTTGTCGGAGCTTCTTATGTCCCCAGCCAATCCTCTGGATATCAAACAGGCCGCCCGCCTGGCCATCAGCCTGATGGATCTCACCAGCCTCAACGACGACGACACCGATGCTCGCATCCTGGCGCTCTGCCAACAGGCGGCGACCCCGCATGGCCACACGGCCGCGGTCTGTGTCTATCCCCGTTTTGTCGCCCTGGCGCGCCAGGCCCTCGCTGCCCAGCACACCTCGGCGATCAAGGTCGCGACCGTGGTGAACTTCCCCGGTGGGGATCAGGAGCCGGACGCCGTGCTGGCCGAGACTCGCGCAGCGCTGGCTGACGGCGCGGACGAGATCGATCTGGTGATCCCCTGGCGCGCCCTGATGGCCGGGGACGAGGCGCCTGCCCGGGCACTGGTACGCCGCTGCAAAGCACTCTGCGGTGATAGGGTGCTCAAGGTGATCATCGAGTCCGGCGAGTTGAAGACGCCCGCACTCATTCGTGCCGCTTCTCTGCTCGCCATCGAGGAGGGCGCCGATTTTATCAAGACCTCCACCGGTAAAGTGCCGGTCAATGCCACCCCGGAAGCCGCCCGCATCATGCTGGCAGCCATCGCCGACTCGGGAGCCCGGCAGCGGGTCGGTTTCAAGGCGGCGGGCGGGGTGCGCAGTGCACAAGAGGCCGCCGATTATCTGGGCATGGCGCAGGAGCTGCTTGGCGAGCGTTGGCCGGATGAGGCCCATTTTCGCTTCGGCGCCTCCAGCCTGCTCACGCAGTTGCTGGCGGTGTTGAATGAAGAGGAAGAGGGGGTGGCGTCCGCATCCGCCTATTGAGTCCCGGCAATCCCATGGCGCCTCCCGGGGCCTTCATCAGAGATCCATTCCATGTTCCATCATCGTTTCCCTGTCGCCCTGGCCCACGGCAAGGTGCTGCTGTTCACCCTGCTCATCAGCCTCTCTTTCCCCATCGGCAGCGCCCTGACGGCGGCGCTGGATCCCCTGGTGGTCACCTGGGTACGCTACCTGCTGGCGGCGCTCTGCTTCGTGGTGTTGCTGACGGGTCAGCGCAAGCTGGTACTGCCCTCATGGCGGGATCTGGGGCGCTATACCCTGATCTGCTTGCCGGCGCTTTGTTACTTCGTCGCGATGTTCGTGGCCTTGCAGGAGACCAGCGCCCTGGATGCCAGTGCGCTCTATACCACAGTGCCGTTGATCAGCGCGCTGGCCGGCATGGTGATCATGAGAAGACCCATCGGCCTGTGGACGGGGCTGGCCCTGATGGGAGGCATGGTCGCCGCGGCCCTCATCATCTTTCGGGGCGATCTCGGCCAGCTGGCATCGCTGAAGCTGACCGCCAGCAACCGCCTCTATCTGCTCGGCTGCGTGGCCATGGCCCTCAACCCCATCGTGGTCAAGCGCTGCTATCGGGGGGAATCCTTCGTTCATCTCACCTGCTGGACCCTGATCTGCGCCAGCGTCCTGCTCACGCTGGTGACGGCCCCCCGTTTGCTGGCCGCAGACTGGCAGGCCGTCACCCTGCCGCTCTGGCTGGGCATGGGGTATCTGGCGCTCTTCGCCACGGCCCTGAGTTTCTTCCTGTTCCAGCAAGGTAGCGTGGTGCTGCGGCCGGAGCAGGTATCGGCCTACACCTTCCTCATTCCGGTGCTGGTGCTGCTCTGCGATCGGTGGCTGGGCAGTGCCATTCCCTGGCAACAGGTGGGTGGGGGAATAGCCGGGGTTCTGGTCGCCATGGGGATGATGGTGTGGGCGCCAGCCCGCGGTGCCGTCCGCACTCAGGCCGGCGCTGGCTGACATCGCTGTTGCCGGCGGGCCTTGTCAGCTCTGGGGTATCCTCACCCCCTTGTCGAGATAGAGGCTGCTGTAGTGGGCACGGTGGGTGACCAGCATCACCTGATGGCGACTGCCGTCGGAGAGGATGATGAAATCCCCGGCCTGGGCGGGGCTTTGCAGGGCGATTTCGTGCTCGGGGGCCGTCAGTTTGTCGGCTTCTTCGCGAAAGCTGAGGGTGTAAGAAAACATATGGTGCTCCACGACAGGCACATATACAGACACGTATTCACAACTTTAGCCGTCAGTGCCGGGATCCGCGGCGCCCGAGCGGCACCGATGGCGCAGATAGTTCATCAAAGGAGGAGAGGCTGGGAGTTCAGGGCCGCCCGCTCAGCAGGATGGCGCCGCCCAGGGTGATAAAGAGCCCGCCAGTGATGCGACCAAACAGACGCTGGCTGCGCCCGGTATGGAAGTAGCGACCGGCGCGCTTTGCCAGGGCAACGTAGCAAAGGTGCACCAGGCTGACGATGATGCAGATGGTGAGATACATGGTGATGAACTGCAGGGGCAGTGGGCTCTGGTGATCGAGAAACTGGGGCAGCAGGGCACAGAGGAAGATGATGGTCTTGGGATTGCTGGCCGAGACTAAAAAGGCCTCCCGCAAGAAAGAGAGGGTCGTCCTGGTGCGCTGCTGGCCGGTTGAGGGGCGCGTACCCGGTGCGTTTTCCCTGGCCGCCCGCAGCGCCTTGTATCCGAGATAGACCAGATAGCCACCCCCTGCCAGCTTGAGGGCGATGAAGAGGGGGGGCAGGGTTTGCAGCAGGGCACCCACCCCCATGGCGACCAGGGTAATGAGCATGGCCTGGCAGCAAAGATTACCGAGAATGCTGATGATGGCGGCACGCCAGCCGTACTGAAGACCGTTTTTCACCACCAGCAGCACGTTGGGGCCCGGGGTCAGCGTCGCCAGCAGATAGGCCAGCAGGAACAACATCCATGTGTGCGGATCCATGAGCACTTCCTTGATGCCAAAGCAGCATGATGCCAGCGAATTTGACGCCCCGTCCAGCGGCTTGTCGGTTCCTTTTCGGGCAGCGTGCAGCCGCCATATCGGGATAGCACAGCCTGCTGCTTATGAGATTACTGGTAGCCAGAGATATAAAAAAACCGCCATTAGGCGGTTTTTATTGCTGTCACGCCCTATTTCAGGGCTTTCTTCAGCTTCTTGATCTTGCTCTCCTGCTTGGCGATCTTCGCTTCGCGGGATTTGATCTGCTTCTTGATCTCTTTTTTGGACGCTTTGGCCATGGTATTTCTCCTTGTTTGAAGGGCGGCGCGTTGCCCTTGAGGGTCTTTCCATCGACATCGCACTGATGGTTGGGTGAATGGTGCTGTGGCCCGATGCGCCTTGTCCCGAGTTGTGGCTCTGGCGTCCGGCCGAGGGAGGAACGGACTCATTCTGCCTGTTTCCCCCGTCACCAGCGTCTCTACAACCTAGTGTTATTTGTCCACAAAGCAAGCAAAAAATCCGCATCAAGAGTCAAGTGATGACGCTTTTGATGGGAAAACCCTGGCCCAGGAAGGCGAAGAAAACAGATTTTGCATCAATGGTTTGGCAATAAAAAAGCGCCCGGTGGGCGCTTTGATGGCAATGCCGTCAGGGGGGATCAGGCCTTCTTGAGGTAGGCGGCGACCAGCACGATCTGCACGCCATTGACCTTGCCTTCGATGTGAAGAGGGTTGTTGGTCAGGCGGATCCCTTTGACCAGGGTGCCGCGCTTGGCGGTGAAACCGCCGCCCTTGACCTCCAGATCCTTGATCAGGGTGACCGAGTCTCCTTCCACCAGAACGGCGCCGTTGGAGTCGACGGTGGGGACGCTGTCGTCATCATCGGTTGCCATGCCCGCTTCGGCCCAGGCCTTGGTCTCTTCCTCCATGTACATCATGTCCAGCATGTCCTGCGCCCAGATCTCGCCACGAGCAGCCAGGGCCTTGAGCTGACGCCATGCCATCACCTGTACCGCAGGGACCTGGCTCCACATGCTATCACCCAGGCAACGCCAGTGGTTGACCACTGTGGTGTCCGGCTGCTCCAGCTGACCACGGCAGGTGGCACAGAGCGCCACGCTATGATCGTCGTCGCTGGCGGGGGAGTGGGGCACCGGGAAGGCAGTCAGGACGTGCTCTGCTCCACAGAGTTCACACTTGGCGCCCGCGCGCGCTTGCAGGATGGCATTGATGGTCATGTTTCGATTCCGTTTATAGGGGGAAAACGGCCCGCCAGAGCGTGCCGTGCTAACAAGGGGGCGGAATATAGCACAAATCCACGTTGTTTGTCAGGCTACCCGGGGCATTGGGGTTGCGTGGCTACCAGACAAGGGACCTTGGTGAGCGGCGTCGCATCTTTGCCGGAGTGGCCGATGCAGGCTGGACGGTGGCCGTGTATCGAGGTGGGCAAGGGATGCATTTTGGCGGCAGATCGCTAGAATGAGCCTCCTTTTTATTGCAGGACAAGCTTGCCTTGCTCGCTCATCGCTTTCAACAACTGGACGGCTTGCTGACGCAGACCCGGCGCTGGTGGCAATACCAGCCCTATCACCACCTGAGCCTCGCCTTCGCCGAGGAGACACCCGCCCTGGCCGATTGCCTCAATGCACTCGGTCTGGATGAGGTCATGGCGCTCGACGCCGACATGGGGGCGCTGTGCGACCTGCTCGCCCCCTGGATCCCGCAAGGGGCCGAGCTGCATGCCCTGAGTGAGCTTGATCCCTTCATCCCCGAGCCCATCACCTGCGGCAAGGGGATGGCGATGTATATGCCGGGACGCAAGCAGGCCCAGATTGAGGCCTTCGTCGGTACTCTGCCAGCCCATCAGGGGCCCTACTTGGAGTGGTGTGCCGGCAAGGGACACCTTGGGCGCCTGGTCTCCCTGCATCGGGGGGCGGAGGTGACCAGCCTGGAGTTGCAGGGTCAGCTGTGCGAGGAGGGGCGCGCGCTGGCGACCCGGGACGGCGCCAGGATGCAGTTTGTGAAGGCCGACGCCTTCGCCCCCGAGTCGGGAGCCCTCATCGGCGCGGAGCACCACGCCATGGCCCTGCACGCCTGTGGCGAGCTGCATACCCATCTGCTGGAGCGGGTCGCCGAACGGGGGGCGAGGGGAGTGACGCTTTCCCCCTGCTGCTATCACCTTATTCGCGACGACCACTATCGGCCCCTATCCGAGGCGGCGAAGGCCAGCCGTTTGCACCTTGGCAAGAGCGATCTCAAGTTGCCGCTGCAGGAGACGGTGACCGGCGGTGCCCGCATCGCCCGTCTGCGCGAACAAGAGGTGGTGTGGCGCCTGGCGTTTGATTGCCTGCAGCGGGCGGTGCGCGGGGTGGATGCCTATATGCCGGTACCCAATATGCAAAAGAGTCTGCTCACCGACGGCTTCGAGGCATTCTGTGGCTGGGCCGCCGAGCGCAAGGGACTGGTGCTGCCTGCCGGGTTCGACTATGCCGCCTTCCTGGCAAAGGGAGAGCAGCGCTACGGGGATGTCGCCCGCATGGAGCTGGTACGCCACCTGTTTCGCCGCCCGCTGGAGATCTGGCTCATGCTCGATCGCGCTCTCTTCCTGCAAGAGCAGGGCTATCGGGTGGAGGTGGGGGTGTTTTGCGACAAACCGGTGACACCGCGCAACATTCTTATCCGGGCGGTACTCCCCTGATCGCCAGCCCTATTGCGGCCCGGCAGCGCAAGCCATATCAGGCCGCTGGTCTCAACCTTGGCCGTATCAGCGGATATTGAGGGGAAAGCAGGCCTGGCTCATGGGACCGGGCAACCTATTTTTGCCAGCGCACCGTCGTTAAATGTTTATATCCCTCTCATCGATGCTGGAATATCGCCGCAGGCAATAATCCAGGGGGCGCGTTATCACAAAGTGAAATAGCTCACAGAATCATCAGATTCTTAATTCTCGTCGTGAATTTAGTAATTCAAACGCCTATGCTCGGCCTGTCCATTATTTCACGACAAGGATTGCCATCATGTTTCAACCCAAGTTCTGCGCCTGGCTGGTAACGGCGCTGTGCGCCTCCTCGGCGCAGGCCGCCATGAATATTCAGCCCGATCCACAAAATAGCGGTGGCTATGTGATTGCCGCTGCCGATATAACGGCCGTTGAAAAATCCAAGACGGCCAATCCCATGTATGGTGTCTGGTCAAAGGCCTTGGCCACGCGCCCCAATGTCATCGTGGATGCCATAGTGCCGCGCCTTGCCAGCAATCCGGAAAACGTGAAACGGGTCGAGCGGGTATTTACGGAATCGGATTGGGACTTTCTCACCCAGATGGCCGCGCCTGAATATACCTATGAGCGCTTCTTGCGCGCCGTCGGTAAATTCCCCGCCTTCTGTGGTGAATATACCGATGGTCGCAATGCGGATGCCATCTGCAAGAAATCCATCGTGACCGCCTTTGCCCATTTCGCCCAGGAGACCGGTGGTCACATCGCCAAGAATAACAGTTCGGATAATCCCCTCGGCCTGGAAGAGTGGCAGCAGGCGCTGGTACATGTGCGGGAGATGGGGTGGTCGGAAGGGCAGACTGGCTATACCACGGGTTGTGGCCAGAATGACTGGCAAAACAAGAAATGGCCTTGTGCCAACGGCCAGGGCTATTTTGGCCGCGGGGCCAAGCAGCTCTCCTATCACTTCAACTACGGCGCCTTCTCCGAGGCGATGTTCGATGGGGATGCCAGCGTGCTGCTCAACGATCCCGGCCGGGTTGCCGACTCCTGGCTGAACCTGGCCTCGGCCATCTGGTTCTTCCTGACCCCGCAGGCCCCCAAGCCCGCCATGCTGCATGTGATTGATCGTACCTGGGTTCCCTCCCAGCGCGAGATTGCCGCCGGAATTGGCTATGGTTTTGGCACCACCATCAACGTCATCAATGGCGGTATCGAATGTGGCGAGCAGAATAAAGACAAGGGGCAACCGGTCAACCGCATTCGTTATTGGGAAGGGCTGGCAGCCCATTACGGGATCCCCCTGCTGGCAGATGAAAAAAATACCTGCTGGCAGCAGACCCCTTACGGCAGTCTGAATTTGAACGGCGCCACCGATGTGCTTTATACCAACTGGGATGGCAACTGGAAATATTACGCCGACAGACCTGGTGGTTATTCCTTCGAGTGCGAGCTGGTGGGCTTTCAGACCGCTTATTCGGCACTGGTGCCGGGGGATTATGAGAAGTGTGTGACCAATGCCTATGGCTCTCATGCCAGTTGGCCCAAGGTCAGAATTGTCGCCAAGCTGGATCCCGCCCCGGTCGATCCTTCCAATCCGCCCGTTGGCGATATTCCAGCCTGGGTGGCCAGCAAGGTATATACGGCTGGCAACAAAGTGAGCCATCAAGGCGTCATTTATCAGGCCAAGTGGTGGACGCAAGGGGACGATCCCACCAAGGGTGGCCCCTGGGCACCGGCGCCTGATCAATAATCAGGTTCTCATGTGCAAAGCCTGATCAACAATAAAAATGCCGGGTCTATTCCCGGCATTTTTATTCATGAGGGAGGCGCCAAGATATCGTTGGTGCGGGTACCGCCATCATATGGGGAGTTGATTTGAAATCATGGCTGCTTTATTGATAGCGGCTCCTTTTCATTTCGAGTCCAATATGATCTTCTCTTCAGTGCGACTCTGCCCGGTTTGCCAGCAGCGACTATTTCCATTCAAGGCGACGCTGATCAGCCCCAAACTTAAATTCAATTGCAAGCACTGTGATACCCGGCTTGAGATGTACGAGGTACGCCGCCGTCCGCTTGTTAATGGGTTGCTGATGAGCGGCTTTCTCATGGTTGCGTTACGGGAAAGCGATGACCTGTTGAGCCTGGCGTTTGGCATCAAGGCGGCACCCATCTTGCTGCTGATGACCTGTGTGTCGTTGAAAACCAGTGCCCTGAGAGTGCGGCAAGGGGCCCCCGGATCGGCACCGTAGGTCGCGTCTTGGGGCACCCCCACTCATTGCACAGATGAAAAGCGGCCATGGCAGCATCAGCTGGCGGCCATCAACAGGAGGAGTCGGTCATGAATATCGCCATCCATTTCGAGATCCCGGTACGGGATCTCGCGCGGGCCATCCGTTTCTACGAACGGGTGTTTGGACTCGAACTCGAGCGAGTCAATATCGATGGCAACGACATGGCCCTGTTCCCTCTGGACGACGCGGCCCCCGGTTGCTCGGGAGCTCTGGCCATGGGGGAGAGTTATGTGCCAAGCCTCGATGGCACCCGCATCTATCTGAGGGTGGCAGATATCGAACTGGCCATGGGCCGCGCCCTCGCGGCGGGGGCTCTGGTGCTCTACCCTGTCACTCGGGTGAGCGAGACTATCCGGGTGGCGGAGTGTCGG
The DNA here is from genome assembly GCF_054052485.1 of Aeromonas intestinalis. Classification (NCBI taxonomy): domain Bacteria; kingdom Pseudomonadati; phylum Pseudomonadota; class Gammaproteobacteria; order Aeromonadales; family Aeromonadaceae; genus Aeromonas; species Aeromonas intestinalis. The sequence goes on along the minus strand of NZ_JBSTYK010000007.1, from coordinate 178,656 downwards.
GACTCCGAGGGCAATCGCATCGCCCTGCAGGAGATGACGGCGGGCTGAGCCTTCACTATCAATCGACAAGGCCAAGGGGCCGGAACCCATATGATGACGATACGTATTGCCACCCCGGCGGATGTGGCCGGGATGTTCGAGGTGCGCACCCAGGTACGCGAGAACCATCTGTCCCTCGCCGAGCTGGCAGAGCTTGGGATCACCCCACAGAGCCTGCCCGCCATGCTGTGCGGTAGCGGGTGCGGCTGGGTTGCCTGCGATGAGGGCAGGGTGGTGGCTTTTGCCATGGCGGATGCCGGTGAGGCGACTCTGTTTGCCCTGTTCGTGCGTCAGAGCCATGAAGGCAAGGGGCTGGGACGCCAGCTGATGCAGGCGGCCGAGCACTGGCTGGCGGCACAGGGTTGCCGCGAGGTATGGCTGCTGACGGATGCCGACAGGGCCGTCAGGGCGAATGGGTTTTATCGTCATCTCGGCTGGCGGGATGACGGCATTCAGGACGATGGGCAGGTCCGCTTCACGAAGCCCTTGCCGGAAGTCGTCTGACGAAGCGGAACGGGCGGAGCCCGCTTATGTGAGAGGGAACAGGCCGAGGCATCGGCCTTATTTTTCTTCAGGAGGCGTTATGGAAGGTCATTGTCTGTGTGGCGGGATCGTCGTCTCGAGCGGCGATCACAAGGAAATCAACCTGTGTCACTGTGCCATGTGTCGGCGCTGGTCCGGTGGGCCCATGTTCGCGGTGCATGGTGGTACCCAGGTCAGCTTCAAGGGACTCACTCCGGTGGCCTACCGCTCATCCGAGTGGGCGGAGCGCGGCTTCTGCCCGACCTGCGGCACCCATCTCTTCTACCACCTGCTGCCGACGGATGAATACATCCTCTCTGCTGGCCTGTTCCAGGGGGAGGCGTTCGAGCTGGCGAGCCAGATCTTCATCGACGAGAAGCCGGACTTTTATGCGCTCGAGAACGACACTCCGACCCTGACCGGGCAGCAGGTGTTCGAGCAGTTTGCCCCCAAGCCTTAAGCAACCCATAGGTTCATGCCGTGTCACCAGCACGGGAGCCGTGGCCCAAGGAGACCGTCATGGATGAACAGCCCAAGGTGAAGGGACCCGCCTCTTATTTTCCCTTCATCGAACAGAAATATGGCCAGCCCATCGCGCATTGGCTGGGGCTGCTGGCAAGCCGGGAAGAGCGAAAGCACATGGCACTGGTGGCCTGGTTGAAAGAGGAGCACGGCATGGGCCACGGCCATGCCAACGCCCTGGTGGCTTACTTCCTGGCGCAGGGGTAGCGCGTTTTGCTTGCCACTCGAAGAGAAGCGTCGAGGGCAGCGCCTCTCACTGGTGCCTGCGAGTGAATGTCATAGCGGCGGCAAGCTGATTGGAGGGGCGCTAGCCTCTAAGGCGAGCGAGGTAACGAGAGGAGAAGCAGGATGAAGATAAGCGTCAGCGTCTGGGTGAAGCGCCCCCTCGCCACCGTGTGGCAGGGCTGGAACACCCCCGCCAGCATCATGGCGTGGAACGCCGCCTCCGAGGATTGGCACACCGACAGCAGCCGGGTGGATCTGCGCGTCGGTGGGCGTTTCTGCCACCATATGGCGGCCCGGGATGGCAGCATCGGCTTCGACTTCGAGGGGACCTTCACCGCCGTGGATCCGCCCGGGCTGCTGGATTACGTCATGGACGATGGTCGTGAGGTCCAGGTGCGGTTCAGGGAGGGGGCGGGGGGAACCCGGGTGGAGGAGGTGTTCGACGCCGAATCCGAGCATAGCGAAGGGATGCAACGAGCCGGCTGGCAGAGCATCCTCAACAACTTCAAGCGGTATATGGAAAGCGCGCCCTGAGGCGCGCTTTTTCTGTTTGCCGTTCGGTATGCTTACTCTTCCACGTCCAGCAGCACCAGGATGGCGCTGTCGCCCCCCCACTCACGGGGGGCCTGGTGAAAGGCGCGCACATTGGGGTGCTGGGCCAGCCAGCTGGGAATACGCTGCTTGAGGATGTGTTTGCCGATGCCGTGCATCACCGAGGCAACGTGGATGTTCTCTTTTTGACACAGGGTCAGCAGGGCGGCCAGCTCCTGTTTCGCCTGGTGCTGGTTCATGCCGTGCAGATCGAGGTAAATTTCCGGCGGATAGCTGCCCCGCTTGAGCTTTTTCAGCTCGAAGGCCGACACATCTTCACGCACGAAACGGGTCGGGCCATCCTCCTCCAGATGGGGCTGGTATTCATCGCTGAAAAAGTGGTCAACCCCAAGCTTTTCGCGGCTCTCACGCAGTTCGCGTTTCTGCTTGACCGGGCGCAAGTCGGCCCTTATGGTATCTTGCTTTATTTTCCGGGTACCTTTGACCGCATCGCGAAACAGCAGGCTTTCCTCGTCTGTGGGTGAGGGCGTTTTTTTCATCAGGTACTCGTCTTGCTCGCTATATAAGAATGCTCGGGCCGGATATTACTCGACTTGGAGGTGGATTTGGACAAGATATTTATCGACGAGGTGGTTGCCGAGATGCACACCATCCAGGACATGTTGCGCTGGGCCATGAGTCGTTTCAACGACGCCGGGATCTTCTACGGACATGGAACCGACAACGCCTGGGATGAGGCCGTGCAACTGGTGCTGCCCGCGTTACATCTGCCGCCGGACGTGGATCCCGGCATGCGCCACTCCCGCCTGACCACCAGCGAGCGCCACCGCATCGCCGAGCTCATCATCCGCCGGGTGCAGGAGCGCGTGCCCGCCGCCTACCTGACCAACAAGGCCTGGTACGCCGGTTGGGAGTTCTATGTGGACGAGCGGGTGCTCATTCCGCGCTCTCCCATCGCCGAGCTGGTGGCGAACCGCTTCGCGCCCTTCCTCAAAGAGGAGCCGACCCGGATCATGGATCTTTGCACCGGCTCCGGCTGCATCGCCATCATCATGGCCCATGAATTCCCCCATGCGGAAGTGGATGCCATCGACATCAGCGTCGATGCCCTGAACGTCGCCGAGCGCAACATCAACGATCACGGCCTTGAGCAGCAGGTGATCCCCATCCGCTCCGACCTGTTCCGCGACCTGCCAGCCGGTGACAAGTACGATCTCATCGTCTCCAATCCGCCCTACGTGGACTCCGAGGACATGTCGGATCTGCCGGACGAGTTCCGCCACGAGCCGGAACTGGCATTGGCCTCCGGCTCCGATGGCCTCAAGCTGACCAAGCGTCTGCTGGCCAACGCTGCCGATTTCCTCAAAGAGGACGGCGTACTGGTGGTCGAGGTGGGCAACAGCATGATCCACCTGGAAGAGCAGTTCCCCGAGGTGCCCTTCACCTGGGTCGAGTTCGAGAATGGCGGTCACGGTGTCTTCGTGATGACTCGTGCAGAACTCGAGCAATACCAGTCTCATTTCGCGATTTACAAGAGCTAAGCAGGAGCACGCATGGCAGGGAACAGTTTTGGCCAACTCTTTCGGGTCACCACCTTCGGCGAGAGCCATGGTCTCGCCCTTGGCGCCGTGGTCGACGGCTGCCCGCCGGGGCTGGAGATAAGCGAAGCGGATCTGCAAATCGATCTGGACCGCCGCAAGCCCGGCACCTCCCGCTATACCACCCAGCGCCGCGAGGATGACGAGGTGAAGATCCTGGCAGGGGTGTTCGAGGGCAAGACTACCGGTACTTCCATCGGCCTCTTGATCGAGAACCAGGATCAGCGCTCCAAGGATTACTCCGACATCAAGGACTTGTTCCGTCCGGGCCACGCCGATTACACCTATCACCAGAAGTACGGCCAGCGCGACTATCGTGGCGGTGGTCGTTCCTCTGCGCGGGAAACCGCCATGCGGGTAGCGGCAGGGGCCATCGCCAAGAAGTACCTCAAGCAGATGCACGGCATCGAGATCGTGGGGTTCCTCTCCCAGCTCGGCCCCATCAAGGCCGAGGCGTTCGATGCATCCCAGATTGAGCAGAACCCCTTCTTCTTCCCGGATGCGGGCAAGCTGGAGGCCCTCGACGAGTACATGCGGGCGCTCAAGAAAGAGGGCAACAGCATCGGTGCCAAGGTGCAGGTCATTGCCCGCAATGTGCCGGTCGGCCTCGGCGAGCCGGTGTTTGACAGGCTGGATGCGGATATCGCCCACGCCATGATGGGGATCAACGCGGTGAAAGGGGTGGAGATCGGAGACGGTTTCGCCGTGGTGGAGCAAAAGGGCTCGGCGCATCGTGACGAGATGACCCCGACCGGCTTTGCCAGCAACCACGCGGGCGGCATTTTGGGGGGCATCTCTTCTGGTCAGGAGATCGTGGTGAGCATGGCGCTCAAGCCGACTTCCAGCATCACGGTACCGGGCAAGACCATCACCACCAGCGGTGAGGCCACCGAGATGATCACCAAGGGTCGTCACGATCCTTGCGTCGGCATTCGCGCCGTGCCCATCGCCGAGGCCATGCTGGCCCTGGTGTTGATGGATCACCTGTTGCGCCACCGTGCCCAGAATCAGGGCGTGCTGACCCAGACCCCCCAGCTGCGTTGAGCGTCCCGCCGGCGTACCGGCTGATCGTTGCAGTGAAAGAAAGAAGGCGGCCCCAGGGCCGCCTTCTTGTTGTTGCATCATATCTTGCAAAGGATCAGACATCCGAGTCGGGGAAACGGGTATTGTCGAAGCGGCAACGAGGGGCGCTCAGGGTGGGGACAAGATGGCGCTGCGTGTTGATGGCCATATCGATGCGGGCCAGGGCTGCTGTGCTGAGGGCCCCTTTGGCGATGATCAGGCTGACCGGTTGCCGATGCAGCAGCAACTGGCACTGGATCTGCTCCTGTACCCCCAGCTGGGTCAACCGGTGCTGGGCGTGCTGCCACTCCATGATGACCCCATCGAGGCGCCGGGCCAGCAGCAGCTCGAGGAGTTTGTCATCCGAATTGTATTCCCGCGCCAGTTTGAGTGAGGGACATGCCTCGGTCAGCGGGGTAGGGCGGGTGCCACGCAGCTTGCCAAGGCGCAGCCTCGTCTGTTGGCAGAGATCGGCGAAACGGGCAATTCCCTGCCAGCGATCGGGGGCTTCCTGTGTCCCCTGATGGCTCAGCAGCACGAAGCTGGCATGCCGATAAGGGGCGGAAAAGTGGGCAAACTGGCGCCGCTCCGGGGTATCCATCGCCCCCATGGCCATATCCAGTTGCTGGCGTTCGATCAGGTGCAAGGCCCGCGCCCAGGGGATGTCACGAAACTCGGGAGAGAGGCCCGCCTCCTGCAGGATCTGGCGAGTCAGCCGAATGTCCACGCCATCGAGATGTCCATCGGCCTCGCGCTGACTGAAGGGAGGCCAGTGGCTCCATGCCACCGACAGCGTCTCCTGGGCGGAAAGGGGCAAACTCAGGCCTAGCCATATCAGCGTCGACACCAGTGCCCGTGGCATGGCGCGCCTTGTATTGATGCCAGTCAACCAGAACCTCCTGTTCCGTTGGATGTCGAGACCCTTGTCAGCGAGGCAGGTGTCAGACCTGGCTCACACGGGTAACTGCGTCGTCATTCTGCCCGTGGCCACGGGCTTTTTCCAGTCGTGCTGGGAGGGGGGTCACATTTTTCTCGTGTAACTGTGACAACTCCGTTAAACTGCGCCTCTATTCTTTCCCCTTTGCTCTGCTCCCCGGGGAAATCGTGTTTTCTTCATAGGCCCGGACCCTGTGAGATGGCATCGGCTCAGCAGAGGAGCCCCACCACAACTTCCCGGCGCCACTATCCCTAGCAGGTAATTATGAGTTTTACTTCCCTCGGTCTGGCCGAACCCTTGTTGCGTGCCGTTGCCGAGCAAGGCTATGACACTCCTTCTCCCATCCAGCAGCAAGCGATCCCCGCCGTATTGGCCGGTCGTGACCTGATGGCCGCCGCCCAGACCGGGACCGGCAAGACAGCGGGCTTCACCCTGCCCATGCTGCAGCGTTTGACCGAGAGCAAGCGCAAGGTTTCCCCGAACCGCATCCGTGCCCTGGTGCTGACACCGACCCGCGAGCTGGCCGCCCAGGTGGGCGAGAGCGTGCGCAACTACGGCAAGCACCTGCCAATTCGCAGCCATGTCGTCTTTGGCGGCGTGAGCATCAACCCGCAGATGATGGCGACCCGCCGTGGTCTGGACGTACTGGTGGCCTGCCCGGGTCGCCTGATGGATCTTTACAACCAGAACGCCGTGAAGTTCGACGAAGTCGAGATCCTGGTGCTGGACGAAGCGGATCGCATGCTCGACATGGGCTTTATCCGCGACATCCGCCGCATCCTGGCCCTGCTGCCGAAGAAGCGTCAGAACCTGCTGTTCTCCGCCACCTTCGCCGACGAGATCCGCGAGCTGGCTACCGGCCTCTTGGACAACCCGGCGGTGATCGAAGTGACCCCGCGCAACAGCACCGCCGAGCGTATCGAGCAGCTGGTACACCCCTGCGACAAGGCCAACAAGATTGCACTGCTGAGCCACCTGGTCACCAGCAACAACTGGCAGCAGGTGCTGGTGTTCACCCGCACCAAACACATGGCCAACCGGGTAGCCGAGACCTTGGACAAGAACGGCGTCAGCGCCGCCGCCATCCATGGCAACAAGAGCCAGGGTGCCCGTACCCGCGCACTTGCCGGTTTCAAGGATGGCAGCGTCAAGGTGCTGGTGGCGACCGACATCGCCGCTCGTGGTCTTGACATCGACAAGTTGCCACAAGTGGTCAACTTCGAGCTGCCGAACGTGGCGGAAGACTATGTGCACCGCATCGGCCGTACCGGTCGTGCTGGCGCCGCCGGTCACGCCATCTCTCTGGTGGCGGCCGATGAGGGCAAACTCATCAAGGCCATCGAGCGCCTGACCAAGCAGAACATCCCCTGCGAGCAGGTGGCGGGTTTTGAAGCGTCCCGCGAGACCCTGGACAACATCGCCCGTGGCATCGGTGCGCCTCTTCGCAAAGAGCCCCGCGATCCGAGTGAGCAGCGCCGTGCGCCGCGCCCGCAGGGTCAAGGCCAGCGCCAGGGTGCCGGCCGTTCCGGCAATGGTGGCAACGGCGGCGGTGCCCGCTCCGGTAACGGTGGCAAGCCCAAGCCCCAGGGCGACCAGCGCCCGGCTGACGGTGCCGCCAAACCGGCTCAGGCCCGTCGCCCTCGTCGCGCCAGCCACAACCAGTAAGAACCGGGTGGGGATGCTTTCTCCCCTCGATAAGGTTGTCAACGTGCGCTGATGCAAAGCCCTGCCAGATCTGGCAGGGCTTTTTCATTGTCTGACCGGGCGCCAGGCGCCCCGCCTCGCAGTGGTTCTCTCATCAATGTTTCACCGTTCGGTCATCCCGGTGTCATCTGGCCGGGGCAGGCTGCCCCTATCGACAGGCGGCCAAAATCCGCCGGTCACCATGGGCCAACGCCTCGTCAAAGGAGCATCTTATGACCAGCTGGGTAATGTGGGAGATCTGGTGGAGCCGGATGTGGGGTGGGTCTGCGCTGGGGCAGACAACCGAATATGAGTACGACGCCGAGGTGGCCCATGAGCCATCCCGCCTGCCGGTGGAGCTGATTGCCGAGGGCAGGGCGACACGTCCCTATCCGCCAAGGCCGCGGGGCTAGCCGTCACAGCGTAAAGGCAACGTTAAAATAGCCGCAACTGCTCGTTGGGGCGGATAAAACGCTCCGTATTGAGTGGAATGTGGCGCTTTCCAAGGGCGAGGCGCCTGCTGACAAGCTTGAAACGCTGGGACAGCAGGTCTGCAAATTGCCCCTCACCGCGCATGCGGGTGCCGAAGGCGGGGCTGTTGAGGGAGCCGCCCCGGCTTGCCCGCAACTGATTCAGGATGGCCTCTTTCTGCCCGGGATAGTACTCATCCAGCCAGTCACTGAACAGGGTGGTGAGCTCGTGGGGCAGGCGCAGCAGTATGTAGTCGGCGCAGCCAGCCCCCGCGGCCACGGCGGACTTGATGATCTGTTCGAGCTCGGGTTCGTTGAGGCGGGGGATCATGGGGGCGGCCAGCACCCCGACCGGTACGCCGGCCCCGGCCAGCTTCTCGATCACCTTCAGACGCCCGGCACCGCTACTGGCCCTGGGCTCCAGCTGTCTCCTCAGGGTGTCGTTGAGGGTGGTGACCGATACCATCACCTGGCAGAGTCCCTCCTTCGCCAGTTCCCCCAGCAGATCGAGATCCCGCAATATCATGGCGCTCTTGGTAATGATCCCCACCGGATGGCGGTGGGCCAGCATCACCTCCAGTAGCGCGCGGGTGAGGCGATAGTGTTGCTCGATGGGTTGGTAGGGATCGGTGTTGGCGCCGAGCACTATGGTCTGGGGCTGATAGCTCGGCTTGGCAAATTCCCGGCGCAGCAGGGCGGCGGCATTGAGCTTGGCAAATAACTTGGTCTCAAAGTCGAGGCCCGGCGAGAGTTCCAGATAGGCGTGGCTGGGTCTCGCGTAACAGTAGATGCAGCCGTGCTCACAGCCCTGATAGGGGTTGATGGAGCGCCCGAAAGGCACATCCGGTGAGAGGTTGTGGCTGATGATGCTCTTGGCCTCGATCTCCTGCACCTGGGTCTGGATGGCCTGGGCGTCAAACGCCGGCTCCCACTCCTGGGTCTGCCAGCCATCGTCGACGGCATCTACCCGAGGGCCGCTGAATCTGTGATCGACATTGTGGCTGCTGCCGCGTCCCGCCATCTCGTCATACCAATACTGTTTATATATACAGTCATTGTGGCGGCAATGGGGCGAGAGTGCAAGCCACGCTGATCGGGCGCTATCTAAAACTGCATCGCAAATGAATCTCCTGCTTGATCTGTCGCTACATTTCGTTTACATAGACGAAATGCGAACTGGATCACGGAAAACATCATGAAACCCACTGCCTCACGCTGGCTCTTTATCGGTGTCATCGGCCTGGTCATCTGGCGCCTGATCCCGCTCTCCACCGAGCAGGAAATGGCGGCGGCGAACCGTGCCTGGCGAGTGGGCCATTTCGAGGAGGCGACCCGGATCTGGCAGCCGCTGGCGGAGCAGGGCCAGCCGAGGGCCCAGGCCCTGATGGGCTGGAGCTTCGAGGTGGGGCAGGGGAGCGAGCAGGATCTGGAGCGCGCCCTCGCACTCTATCGCCAGTCCGCCGAGGCGGGGGATGCCTTTGGCCAATACCGGCTCGGGGAACTTTATCTGCGCGGGGTCGGGGTGCCGCGGGATCTGCACCTCGCGTTTCAGTGGATGGAGCGGGCCGCCCGCAACGGGGACGTGCCGGCCATGCTGAAAGTCGGGGTTCTGCACCTGATGGGGGTCAATGGCCGGGTGGAGATGGGAGAGGCCAAACAGTGGCTCTATCAGGCCTCCCAGAAAGGCAACAAGCTGGCACTCAAGGTATTGCAGGAGCTGGCCCTGGCCGAGGAGGGGCGCAGCGAATTTGACTTCAATTGGCAACCCTTGCTCGGCACCTCCTGAGTCAAACTCCTCGACATCACCTTCTTACCTGGATGCGGCAAGAGCAGAGAGTGCTCATGCCGTTAGTGGATCGTGGTACTGAAACGAGAAGCTGTGCAGCCGCGTTTTCAACCCGGCGGGATCCCGGATGACGATGGTTCCCCTTTCCGTCCTGATGGCCCCCAGCTCTGACAGGACATGCAAAATTTCGTTCAGTCTGGGGCGGCTGATGCCCACGATGTGGCTGAGGGTTTGCTGGGTGATCTTGATGCGGCTTTCGACGTCATTGGGCGGGGCCGCCTTGTTGGCCAGTTCCAGCAGCACATAAATGATCCTGGAGGTCAACGACAGCAGTGTATTGCTGCCAGTCTGCACCAGGATCCGCCCTATGTGCTGGGCGATGAAGAACAGCAGCTGGTATCCCTCGGGATGGCGGTTCAGCCATGACTCCACCTTTTCCTTGGGGAATAGCACCAGTTCGGTGGGGGTGATGGCCTCGTAGATACCCGGGGTGGGGATCGCATGGATTGACTGGATACCAAACCAGCAGCCATGACCATGGAGCATGCCAAGGGAGGCATCCATGTTTTCACTGAAGGTATAGCCGGTGAGACAGCCGGAGCGGATATACACGATACCGGGTAATCCATCATTCAATCTCTTGAGGTCCAGCGGCTCAGCCATATCGATGAAGTCATCGCGAAGCTGAGGGGGCAAGGGGCAGGGCCATCGAATGTCGGTCGCCAACCCTCCACGCCAGTCACGTTGTTTCGTACTCATCCGCGCTTTCCTTGTTCTATCGAGATAACCGACAGCGTTATTCACCCGGGATATTATCGCCAATGTTCTTGAAAGAACAGAGCTTCCCTTTATGGATTGTTAATATATGAAAGCACCGTCATGTAAAAAATAAAATAAACCTAACCCTTATGCCGAGCATTTAATAGAGAAACATGGAGTGTTCGTTGTTTTGCCAGATGGAACGTTCTGATGTCAGACCATTCTGGAGTAGCGATGCAACCCAAAAAAAATTCATTATTAGTCAGCAACAAGACAGTCTCGTACGATCTTGTTCTGCATTCACCGATGATATTCATTGTTTCGATGACTGCCTGGCGGCATATATGTCCATGGCTGATATGGGCTGGCCTGATATCGTCATGTGTGACTTTAACACCAGGGACAGCCATGTCGTGAAATTCCTTCATGCATTCTCTGAGGTAAAGAAATGGACTGGCGTTATTTTATTGTCAGAGACTCACCATGACATTTTGCCGTCGATAATCGACATGCTGCGATTGAATCAGGTTGATGTCCGGTTGTTATCCGGCCCCATGGCGGATGGTGGCGCGCTGGTTTGCACGCTGCAGAGCCTGCTGATGATGCAAGGGATGAATGTGGACAAGCAGGTGTTGGCGTTTGAACCGACGAGAGCGCAGCTGCTCGAGGCGTTATCCTGCGGGCATATTCAACCCTATTTTCAGCCCCAGATAACCATTCAAAATGGACGATTGATGGGGGCTGAGGCCCTTGCCCGCTGGGAACATGTTGCTCTCGGCCTGCTGGCTCCGGCGCAGTTCATGGATGCAATACGTCGCCATGATTTGTTGAATCGGCTGAGCGAGGTCATCCTGGATGCCTCACTGCAATTTGCGAAAAAATGGTGTGATGCCGGCCGTGAGATCCGGGTGTCGGTCAACGTCTCGGCGGATCAGATCGCCGATGAACATTATCCGGAACGGGTCGTCTCGCTGCTGGCAAAGTACCGATTGCCTTCATCTTGCCTGTGTATCGAGATCACTGAGGATGAGCGCCATCAATATGCTTCCCGCACGCTGGCAGGCGCTGCCCGCCTGCGCCTGCATGGCATAGCGCTCTCGCTCGACGACTTCGGGAAGGGGCATGCATCCCTATTCAACCTGATCCGCAATCCGGTGACCGAGTTGAAGATTGATCGCGCCTTTATCAGTCGAATGCTGGACGATCCTCGCCACTATGCAGCGGTGAAAACCTCCATCTCGATAGCCCAAAGCCTGGGGCTGCAGACAGTCGCGGAGGGGGTTGAAAACATCGATCAGATCCATGCACTCAAAGCACTGGGCTGTCACTGCATGCAAGGGTTTTATTTTTCACCCGCCATATCATCCCTCCATTTCTATAATTGCTGGAGTTAGCCTGATGAGAGAGAGAATTATCGATGCCATCGCCACGGGTGATGAGACATTTGTATCATCGGTCCTGATTACCGAAGAAGCTGAACTGCAATACAATGACTTTTTGGGTACCCGGCTGGCTAGATTGAGCAAGTTCTGCATGCTCTCTTTTATTATCGCTAATCTTTTCTTTCTCGCCTTGGCAGGGGCAAGGTTGTCTTATTTACATGCCAATGACATGCTGATATTCAATCCCGCAGCATGGATACCATTTGAGCAAGGCAAGGTCGATATATTCTCTTTTTTGTTGGCCTCGGTTGCATATGTGGTCTTTTTATTCAGACCAGGTGGGGTGACGTCCCGGGAAGGCCATTTGACCTGCATCATCATACCTCACCAAAAATTATTCACATCACTCGTCTATGTTGTCGGCCTGGCCTGGATGTGGGTGCTGCACCTGCATCACAACATGTTGTCTGTCGCACCGATGGGATATTCGTTGCTGCCAGTATTGAGTGTGGTGCTGCCATTATCGTTTATCTGTGCCATGGTCACGTTGCCTTTTTATAGCGTCGTGATGTTGGCCGCGCTGCTGGTAGCCAATATGCGCCCTGTGGTTGAGCTGGATACCGGGTTGTTTGTCATCAACCTCGCATTCTTGATGCTGTTCGTCATCGGAGTTGTGGCCTTGGCGTATTACGTCCTCACCGTCATTGTGAGGCTCGAGTATCAACATTTTCTGCTGACCAAGAAGGTCGTGGGGCGACTCAATCTCGATCCCTTGCTGGCGATCAGCAACCGGCGGATGTTTTTCACCCGGCTTGAGAAGCGGTTATCCAGAAGGCGGGCGGGGGAGATGCCAGGGTGTCTCATGATGATCGATGTGGATCACTTTAAAAAGTACAACGACAGCTATGGTCATGCCGAGGGGGACACCTGTTTGCAACTCATCAGCCAGGGTCTGCTGGAGTGTACGCGGGATGACATGGATCTGGTGGCGCGTTATGGGGGGGAAGAGTTCTGCGTCTACCTCGACGGGGCGTCTTGCGTTGAAGCTGAGATCGTTGCGGCCAGGATTGGCCGCTGGATGCGAGAACAGGCCATTCCCCACCGATCATCGACCGTGTCTGAGCATGTTACGTTGAGTATCGGGATTGCCGAATGCCGCCTCGATGAGCCTCCGGCGGCAAGCTGCGAGCGAGCGGACAAGGCCCTCTATCAGGTGAAAGCGCGGGGCCGCAATGGCTTTCTCATCTCGCTAGGGTGAATCATGTCTGCCATGGGCACGAACGCCTCATGGCAGAGGCTCAGGCCTGTCTGATCTCGCCGGGCTCGCTCTCTTGCTGAGGGCTCCATGTCAGGGCCTGCTCCAGCGGCATGGGTTTGGCATAGACATAACCCTGGATGAGATAGACGCCGTGTTTGGTGAGATAATCGAGCTGGGCCTGATTTTCCACCCCTTCTGCGATCATCTCCATCTTGGATTCGTGGCCGAAGGCGATGATGGCATCCAGCACGGTACGCTTGAAATCCTGGGTGCCGATGGTGTCGACGAACATCTTGTCGATCTTGATGCTGCGGATCCCCAACTGCTGCAGATAGGCGAATCCCCCGTAACCGGTGCCAAAGTCATCGATCTTGAAGTGATACCCCCGCAGTCCCAGCTTGGCTATCTCGCGTGCTGCGACCTTGATATTGGTGATGGGAAGGCGCTCGGTGAGCTCGAACGTCAACCTGTCCGGGCTCGGCCATTTCACTTTGCTCAGCATCTCCAGCAGATAGCGCTGCTCAAGATGGTCAGCGACCAGGTTGACGCTGACCCAGCGAGGCTGGGGCAGGTGCGCCAGATCGTCCACCACCTTGAGCACGAGCTGTTCGGTGATGGGGACGATCAACCCCTGCTGCTCCGCATAGTCGATAAACATCCCGGGGGAGATGAACTCCTCGCCTCGCTGCCAGCGAATGAGCGCCTCATAACCCACGATCTCCTGGGTGCGACTGTCGACAATGGGTTGATAGAAGGGGATGAACTCTCTCCGCTGGATCCCGAGTTTGAGCAGCCCGCTCAGGGAGTTGCGATAGTTGCGCAGCAACCAGTAGGCAAGGGTCAACAGCAGGCCGAGGAGGATGGCACCTGGCAACCCGTAGCCGCGCAACTTCATGGCGACGTAGTGGCGCAGTTCATTGCCGGCCGACAGGGTCTGCTCCACCTTGTTGCGTTCATCGAATGAGGAAACCGACAGTCGGTCCGGTTGCGTCTTGATGGCGGCATTGCCACGGGGGAAGTAGAGGTGGTCCAGGGCGGGATCCTGGTGAATGAATTCGAGATAGAAGCAGTCGGGGCAGGGGTCTTGCATCAACTCGTGGGCCCAGCTGCTATCGAGCACCCAGTAGGCCAGGTTGCCCTGATATTGGGAGTAGATCAGCGTCTCCTGCTCGGTGCCAAAGGCCCCCGGGGTGGCCGTCACGCGATAGTCGAGCCGGCCGGGCATATCCTGGACATCTTTCAGGATCGCAAGCCCAGGCCCCATGGTGGAGCAACTCTTGTCATTGGCCGTGCGAATGCCGGCGAAGCGGATATGACGGCTGTAGTGGGCCGGATCCCGCAGCAGTGCCATATCGATAGGGCCACAGTCAAACTGAAAGCCGGCCAACTGGGTCAGCACGCTGGCATCCAATGCCTGAGTGCGTTCGTCTTGATAGGCCAGCAGCTCGTGCCCCTTGTTGGTGAGCAGATGGCGGCTGATAGGGGTGATGAGGAGCGGGCTCAGGGCCGCGACCAGCAGCAAGGGGGTCAACAACAGCGCCAACAAGATCCAGAAGGAGGAGTATTTCGACATGCAGATCGTCCTTATGCGCGATGTCAGGGTCAATTGAACATTATTTTTGGCTACCCATTTGTAGCACCATACCCTGTCAATGGCTGCCAATTTTTGACCAGCATGCATCATCACCCTTGTCCGTGTTGTGACGTCTGATACAATCCCCCACTGTTCCTGTGAATGACGGGCCTAGCACGGCCACGACCGTGCGTATCACCCTTGTACTAACCGTATTGTGAACGGTGAAACACCGTGGTGAGTTGCCACTCATTCGAGGACTCTCCCAATCTGCATGTGACCTTTGGTACGGGTCACCACTGTATAAGGAAACTCACGATGCCAATCATTACTCTGCCTGACGGCAGTCAACGTCAATTTGCCCAGGCCGTTTCCGTCATGGACGTCGCCGCGGACATCGGTCCCGGTCTCGCCAAGGCGTGCATTGCCGGCCGGGTGAACGGTGAACTGGTGGATGCCTGCGAGTTGATCGAAACCGATTCTTCCCTCGCCATCATCACCGCCAAAGACGAAGAGGGTCTGGACATCCTGCGCCACTCCTGTGCGCACCTGCTCGGCCATGCCATCAAGCAGCTCTGGCCCCAGACCAAGATGGCCATCGGTCCCGTCATCGACAACGGTTTTTATTACGACATCGATCTTGACCGCACCCTGACCGACGAAGATCTGGCCGCCCTGGAAGAGCGCATGCTGGCGCTGGCCGCCAAGGATTACGACGTCATCAAGAAGAAGGTCTCCTGGCAGGAAGCGCGCGACGTGTTCGAAGCCCGCGGCGAGACCTACAAGGTCGAGATCCTGGATCAGAACATCGCTCGTGATGACCAGCCTGGTCTGTATCATCACGAAGAGTACATCGACATGTGCCGCGGCCCCCACGTGCCGAACATGCGTCACTGCCACCACTTCAAGTTGCAGAAGATGTCCGGTGCCTACTGGCGCGGCGACTCCAACAACAAGATGCTGCAGCGCATCTACGGTACCGCCTGGGCCGACAAGAAACAGCTCAAGGCCTACCTGCAGCGTCTGGAAGAGGCCGCCAAGCGGGATCACCGCAAGATTGGCAAGCAGCTTGACCTCTACCACATGCAGGAAGAAGCCCCCGGCATGGTGTTCTGGCACAACGACGGCTGGACCATCTTCCGCGAGCTGGAGACCTTCATCCGCGGCAAGCTCAAGGAGTACGACTATCAGGAGGTGAAAGGCCCCTTCATGATGGATCGCGTGCTGTGGGAGCGCTCCGGTCATTGGGAGAAATACGCCCAGGCCATGTTCACTACCCAGTCCGAGAACCGCGAGTACGCCATCAAGCCGATGAACTGCCCGGGTCACGTGCAGATCTTCAATCAGGGTCTGAAGTCCTACCGCGATCTGCCCCTGCGCATGGCCGAGTTCGGCTCCTGCCACCGCAACGAGCCGTCCGGTTCTCTGCACGGCCTGATGCGGGTGCGCGGCTTCACCCAGGATGACGCTCACATCTTCTGTACCGAAGATCAGATCATGGAAGAGGTCTCGGCCTGTATCCGCATGGTCTACGACGTCTATGGCACCTTCGGCTTCGAGAACATCGTGGTCAAGCTCTCCACCCGTCCCGAACAGCGCATCGGCTCCGATGAAGCCTGGGATCGCGCCGAAGCCGCCCTGGCGGAAGCCCTGGTGCTGAACGGCCTGAAATACGATCTGCAGCCGGGTGAGGGGGCCTTCTACGGTCCCAAGATCGAATTCACCCTGCACGATTGTCTTGATCGTGCGTGGCAGTGTGGTACCGTGCAGCTCGATTTTGCCTTGCCGGGCCGTCTTGGCGCCACTTATGTGGGCGAAGACAACGAGCGCCACGTCCCCGTGATGATCCACCGTGCCATTCTGGGCTCCCTCGAGCGCTTCATCGGGATCCTGACCGAAGAGTACGCCGGTCTGTTCCCGACCTGGTTGGCGCCGACCCAGGCGGTGGTGATGAATATCACGGATGCTCAGGCCGATTATGCGGTGAAAGTAGCCAAGGCATTGAATGATGCGGGCCTTCGCGCAAAAGCGGACTTGAGAAATGAGAAGATTGGCTTTAAAATCCGCGAGCATACTTTGAAGCGAGTACCTTTCATGCTGGTCTGCGGCGATAAAGAAGTAGAAGCCGGTAAGATTGCAGTACGGACTCGTAAAGGGGCTGACCTGGGGACTTATCCTGTTGAAGAGCTGATTGCTCTGTTGACCCAGGAAGTTCAGACCCGCGGACAAAAGAAAGTGGAGGAATAAGCTATAAAAGGCGGAAAAAAACTGGGCAAGCAACCGCAAGCCCGCGCTCACCGGATCAATGAAGAGATCCGTCTGAAAGAAGTTCGTCTGACCGGTCTGGATGGTGAAGCCATTGGCATCACCTCCATCCAAGATGCACTGAACTTGGCCCTTGAGGCCGGAGTGGATCTGGTCGAGATCAGTCCTAACGCTGAGCCGCCCGTTTGCCGGATCATGGATTACGGCAAATTCCTCTACGAAAAGAGCAAGACCACCAAAGAACAGAAGAAAAAGCAGAAAGTCGTCCAGGTCAAGGAGATCAAATTCCGTCCTGGCACTGACGAAGGCGACTATCAGGTAAAACTACGCAACCTGGTTCGCTTTCTGGAAGACGGGGACAAGGCGAAGGTCACCCTGCGCTTCCGTGGTCGTGAGATGGCCCACCAGGATCTTGGTATCAAGGTACTGGAGCGAGTCAAAACCGATCTGGAAGAGTTGGCCGTAGTCGAATCGTTCCCGAAAGTCGAAGGCCGTCAAGCTGTGATGGTTCTCGCACCTAAGAAGAAATCTTAAGGCCCACAAGAAATTGACTCATGGGGCCCGCCTCATGAGTCGGTTCGCCTTGCGATTTTGTTGTCACTCACAATGCGGAGTATGAAATGCCGAAGATGAAAACCAACCGGGGCGCCGCAAAGCGCTTCAAGAAGACTGGCTCAGGTCGCTTCAAGTGCAAGCACAACCACCTGCGTCACATCCTGACCAAGAAGAGCAGTAAGCGTAAGCGTAAGCTGGGGCCGAAGTTCATGGTTTCTGCTGCCGACCACAAACGTGTTGTCGCTTGTCTGCCGTACGCATAAGGGGGATGTGAAAAATGCCAAGAGTTAAACGTGGTGTGACCGCTCGCGCTCGTCACAAGAAAGTAATGAAAGCCGCCAAGGGTTACTACGGCGCCCGTTCCCGTGTCTACCGCGTAGCGGTACAAGCGGTAACCAAAGCTGGTCAGTATGCCTACCGTGACCGTCGTCAGAAGAAGCGTCAGTTCCGTCAGCTGTGGATCGCGCGTATCAACGCTGCTGCCCGTCAGAACGGTCTGTCCTACAGCCGTCTGATCAACGGTCTGAAGAAGGCTTCTATCGAGATCGATCGCAAGATCCTGTCCGATATCGCCGTTCACGACAAGTTGGCTTTCACCGCCCTGGTTGAAAAGGCTAAAGCAGCGCTGGTTTAATCCGGTTCTGTTATGAAAGATAAAAGGAGGCTTCGGCCTCCTTTTTTGTTGGGCGCCTCCCTGCGTGGGAGTCACCTGTGGTCATCGCTTGTCGCGTCGATACCAGGCTGCCGACTCGTGAATTTGGCGGCCTGCGCTTCCTGCCTTCATCCTGGACTCATCATTTATGCTGCCTGTCGCGCAGTTAAATAGTCGATTTACCCACTCCTTTCTGTTCCGCTGTTTGTTTCCGTTGTTTTTCCGTTCTGTAGTGGCATTGTCATCCATTCTTTACATTCTTGATGTGTCAATCGCTGTTATTGTTTCTGTAAACAGTTGATTGAAAAACAATATTAAGTAACTGTATGTCGACTAGAATGTGTGGGCGAGAAAAACAAGCGTTTGCAACAAGGAGTGTCTATGAAATACACGCAACGAAAAATGAAACCTCTTTTCATCAAGTTGGTGCTGGCCGGTCTGGTCACGAGCTTGTCCCTGCCGAGCCTGGCCGCCGAGGATCTGCGCAAGGAGGCCGCGGCCGCCACCCAGGCCGCCAACGACAAGCTGTTGACCGAGCTGCCATTTGCCGACAAGACCGACTTCGAGAATGCCAACAAGGGCTTCATCGCCGCCCTGCCGTCAGCCCCCATCAAGGGGGAGGCGGGCAACCTCATCTGGGATCCGCAGAAGTACGGTTTCATCAAGGAGGGGCAGAAGGCCCCCGCGACCGTCAACCCCAGCCTCTGGCGTCAGTCCCAGTTGATCAACATCAGCGGGCTGTTCAAGGTCACCGATGGGATTTATCAGGTGCGTAACCTGGATTTGTCCAACATGACCATCATCGAGGGCAAGGAGGGGCTCACCCTGGTGGATCCCCTGGTTTCTGCCGAAACCGCCAAGATAGCCCTGGATCTCTATTACGAGCATCAGGGCAAGAAGCCGGTCAAGGCCGTGATCTATACCCACAGTCACGTGGATCACTACGGCGGTGTGCGCGGCGTGGTCGACGAAGCCGATGTGAAGGCCGGCAAGGTGAAGATCTACGCACCGGATGGTTTCATGGAGGCGGCGGTCGCCGAGAACATCATGGCGGGCAACGTCATGAGCCGTCGTGCCAGCTACATGTATGGCAACCTGCTGCCGGCGGACGAGAAGGGCCAGGTCGGGGCCGGTCTTGGGACCACCACCTCGGCGGGGACCGTGACCCTGATCGCCCCCACCAACATCATCACCAAGACGGGCCAGAAAGAGGTCATCGACGGGCTGACCTATGAGTTCATGATGGCGCCGGGCTCGGAAGCGCCGTCCGAGATGCTCTGGTTCATCGAGGAGAAGAAGGCCATCTCCGCCGCCGAGGATGCGACCCACACCCTGCACAACACCTACTCTCTGCGCGGCGCCAAGATCCGCGAGCCGCTGCCCTGGTCCAAGTACCTGAACCAGGCGCTCTCCATGTGGGGTGACAAGGCCGAGGTCATGTTCGCCCAGCACCACTGGCCTACCTGGGGCAACAAGGAGGTCACCACTCTGCTCAAATCCCAGCGTGATCTCTATCGCTACATCAACGATGAGACCCTGCGTCTGGCCAACATGGGCTACACCCGCGACGAGATCGCCGAGCAGTTCAAGCTGCCGGATACCCTGGCCAACACCTGGGCCAACCGTGGTTACTACGGTTCCATCAGTCACAACGTGAAGGCGACCTATGTGCTCTATCTCGGCTGGTTTGACGGCAACCCGGCAACCCTGAACGAGCTGAGCCCGACCGAGTCGGCCAAGAAGTACGTGGAATTCATGGGCGGTGCCGACGAGGTACTGAAGAAAGCCAAGGCCTCCTACGACAAGGGTGAATACCGCTGGGTGGCTCAGGTGGTGAAACACGTGGTGTTCGCCGATCCGAGCAACAAGGCGGCCAAGGAGCTCGAAGCCGATGCCCTTGAGCAGATGGGTTATCAGGCCGAGTCCGGCCCGTGGCGCAACTTCTACCTGACCGGTGCCAAGGAGCTGCGCAGCGGGGTGACGCCGCTGCCGACCCCGAACACCGCGAGCCCGGACACGGTGCGCGCCATGTCGCTCGACATGTTCTTCGACTACCTGGCGGTGCGTCTGAACGGGCCCAAGTCCGGCGCAGCCAAGGCGGTACTGAACTTCGACTTCGGCGATACCGGTGGCAAGTACAAGGTGGAGCTGGAGAACGGGGTGCTGAACCACACCGCCAACAGCGAGGCCAGCAACGCCGATACCACGATCGCCCTGTCACGGGATACCCTGAACAACCTGATCTTGAAGCAAACCACCCTGGAAAAAGCCGTCGCGGCAGGGGATGTGAAGATCAGCGGCAACGCCGACAAACTCAAGGAAGTGCTGGGTTATCTGGACAACTTCGAGTTCTGGTTCAACATCGTGACGCCTTGATAAGGCTTGAGCGTCCGCTCGTCACACCAGGCGTGGTCATCAGGACCACGCCTTTTTTGTCTCTGGGGCCATGGTTTGGCCGAACGCGAAGGGAGCAGGGGCGACGGCGTACCTTTACGCCGCGCCAGCGCCGGGCGACGGTGGCCTTGCGCCGATAACATGACTGCCATCACATTGATTTGGCTTTAAATTTTGAGCCATGTCGGCGACAGCCCGGAGAAGGGATGCCGAACCTTGCCGGATCAGGGGGAGGGGATGGCGTTGTTCTGGGTCATAACAAAATGATTTCTCGGGAGAAAAGCCCACCTTAACTATGGTCAGCCGAGGCCATTTTTTTGTATTATCGACCTCTTGACCTTATTTAGCCTAAAGGCTCCTGTTCCGGGAGTGGTGACGAGGAAGACATGCAACAGCTTGAAGAAGTAGTCGGCCAGGCCAAGGCCGAAATTGAGGGCGTGAGCGACATTGCGACCCTCGATGAGATCCGGGTCAAATATCTGGGTAAAAAAGGCTTTTTTACCGAGCAGATGAAGGGCCTCGGGGCACTCACTGCCGAGGAGCGTCCCGCCGCGGGGGCCGTGATCAACCAGGCCAAGCAGCAGGTTCAGGATGCCCTGAACGCGCGCCGTGAAGCTCTGGAAGTCGCCGTGCTGAACCAGAAGCTGGCTGCCGAGACCATCGACATCAGCCTGCCGGGCCGTCGTATCGAAAACGGCGGTCTGCACCCGGTGACCCGCACCATCGAGCGCATCGAGCGCCTGTTTGGCGAGATGGGCTTCAAAGTGGAGCGCGGTCCCGAAATCGAAGATGGCTTCCACAACTTCGATGCCCTGAACATCCCGGCTCATCACCCGGCTCGCACCGATCACGATACCTTCTACTTCAATCCGGACCTGATGCTGCGCACCCACACCTCTGGCGTGCAGATCCGCACCATGGAGCATCAGCAGCCGCCGATCCGCATCATTGCACCGGGCCGGGTCTATCGTAACGATTACGACATGACCCACACCCCCATGTTCCACCAGGTCGAAGGGCTGCTGGTAGACGAACATGCCAGCTTTACCGAGCTCAAAGGCATATTGCACGACTTCTTGCGCAATTACTTCGAAGAAGATCTCACCATCCGCTTCCGTCCCTCCTACTTCCCGTTCACCGAGCCGAGCGCCGAAGTGGACGTGATGGGCAAGAACGGCAAGTGGCTGGAAGTGCTGGGCTGCGGCATGGTGCACCCGAACGTGCTGCGTTCGGTGGGCATCGATCCGGAAAAATACTCCGGCTTTGCCTTCGGCATGGGCGTCGAACGTCTGACCATGCTGCGCTACGGGGTCAACGACCTGCGAGCCTTCTTCGAAAACGACCTGCGCTTCCTCAAGCAGTTCAAGTAAGGGCGAGAGAACATGAAATTCAGTAAATCCTGGGTGATGGAGTGGGTCCGCACCGAGTTGAGTGACAACGCACTGGCCGAGCAGATCACCATGGCCGGTCTGGAAGTCGATGCCATCGAGGCCGTGGCCGGCCAGTTCAACAACGTGGTGGTCGGTGAAGTGGTCGAGTGCGCCCAGCACCCGGACGCCGACAAGCTGCGGGTGACCAAGGTCAACGTGGGCGAAGCCGAACTGCTGGACATCGTCTGCGGCGCGCCGAACTGCCGCACCGGCCTCAAAGTGTGCGTGGCCAAGGTGGGTGCGACCCTGCCGGGCGACTTCACCATCAAGAAGGCCAAGCTGCGCGGCCAGCCCTCCCACGGCATGCTCTGCTCCTTCAGCGAGCTCGGCATCGAGGTCGAGGCGGACGGCATCATAGAGCTGCCAGGCGATGCCCCCATCGGCACCGATATCCGTGAATACCTGAACCTCAACGACGTCGCCATCGATGTGGACTTGACGCCGAACCGCGCCGACTGCCTCGGCATCGCGGGGCTTGCCCGCGAGATCGGCGTGCTCAACAGCGCCGACGTGGTGGAGCCGAGCTGGACCCCGGCCGCGGCCACCATCGACGCCAGCTTCCCGATCCGGGTCGAGGCACCGGCCGACTGCCCGCGCTACCTCGGCCGCGTCATCAAGGGGCTGAACTTGAAGGCCCAGAGCCCGCTCTGGATGCAGGAGAAGCTGCGCCGTGGCGGCATTCGTTCCATCGACGCCATCGTCGACATCACCAACTTCCTGCTGCTGGAATACGGCCAGCCGATGCATGCCTTCGATCTGGCCAAGCTGGAAGGGGAACTGGTGGTGCGCCGCGCCCGTGCGGACGAGCCCATGACCCTGCTGGACGGCAACGAGGTCAAACTCAAAGAGACCACCCTTGTTATCGCCGATGCCACAGGCCCTGCCTGTATGGCCGGCATCTTCGGCGGTGAGCGTACCGGCGTGTCCGAGACCACCACCGACATCCTGCTGGAGTGCGCCTTCTTCGCGCCGCTCTCCATCACGGGTCGTGCCCGTGCCTATGGCCTGCACACCGACTCCTCCCACCGCTTCGAGCGCGGGGTGGATCCCGAGCTGCAAGCCAAGGTGATGGACAGAGCCACCCGCCTGTTGCTGGATATCTGCGGCGGGGAAGCCGGTCCCGTCATCGAGGTCAAGTCCGATGCCCACCTGCCGAAGGCCGCCCCCATCAAGCTGCGCCGTGCCAAGCTCGACAAGGTGATCGGCATCAGCGTGCCGGACGCCCAGGTGCTCGAGATCCTGACTCGCCTCGGCATGCAGGTGACCACAGAGGCCGATGGCTGGACCGCTCTGGCGCCCTCCTGGCGTTTCGACATCGCCATCGAGGAAGATCTCATCGAGGAAGTGGCCCGCATCTACGGCTACAACAACATCCCTAACCTGAAACCGGCCGCCTCCCTGGCCATGGTGGAGCAGGCTGAAGGCCAGGTGACCCTCAAGCGGGTGCGCGACCTGCTGGTGGATCGCGGCTTCCAGGAAGCCATCACCTACAGCTTCGTGGATCCCAAGGCCCAGCAGACCCTGTTCCCCCAGAGCGATGCCATCGTGCTGCCGAACCCCATCTCGGTCGAGATGTCCGCCATGCGCGTCTCCCTGTTCCCGGGTCTGGTGCAGGCCGTGGTCTACAACCAGAATCGTCAGCAGGGCCGGGTGCGTCTGTTCGAGCAGGGCCTGCGCTTCATCAAGGACGCCAATGCCGAGAACGGTATCCGTCAGGAGCCCATGCTGGCCGGCATCATCACCGGCAACCAGAGCGACGAGCACTGGGATATCAAGAGCCGCGGTAGCGACTTCTTTGATCTGAAAGGGGATCTGGAAGCGGTGCTGGATCTGACCGCCGAAGGGGCCACCTTCAGCTTCGAGCGTACCGAGCACAGTGCCCTGCATCCGGGCCAGAGCGCGGCCATACTGCGCAATGGCGTCGTCATCGGTCACATCGGTGTCATCCACCCGAGCCTCGACAAGAAGCTGGGCCTCAAGTCCCGGGCCATCATGTTCGAGCTGGAATTGGACAAGCTGATCCCGGCCAAGGTGCCGGTTGCGACCGAGGTTTCCCGCTTCCCGGCCAACCGCCGCGACATCGCCGTGGTGGTTGACAGTCAGGTTCTGGCCGGTGACGTCCTGGCAGTAATTAAAAAAGTTGGCGGAAATCAGTTAGTTGGAATAAACTTGTTCGACGTATATCAGGGTGCTGGTATGGCCGAGAACAAGAAGAGTCTGGCTATCAGCCTGGTGTTGCAAGACGCACAACGCACCCTGGAGGAGAAAGAGATCGCCGAGACCGTGGACAATGTCGTGCGGGCCCTCGGTGAAGAGTTGAATGCATCCTTGAGGGATTGATCTATGGCGCTTACCAAAGCCGACATTGCAGAGCACCTGTTCACCCAGCTCGGGATGAGCAAGCGTGAAGCCAAAGACATGGTGGAAGCCTTCTTTGAGGAAATCAGACAAGCGCTCGAGCGCGGTGAACAAGTCAAGATTTCAGGCTTCGGTAATTTTGACCTTCGTGAGAAGAATCAGCGTCCCGGACGTAACCCCAAGACGGGCGAGGATATTCCCATCAGCGCCCGCCGTGTGGTGACCTTCCGGCCTGGCCAGAAGCTCAAGGCCAGGGTAGAAAATGTTGAACCCAATGAGTAATAAAAAGCCAGGCAGATGCCTGGCTTTTGCATTTCGATGACAAAAATATACCTGCTGTTGGGTGCGTTGCTGGCTTTGCCGCTGCGTGCTGCCGTACTTCCCCTGCCGCCCGCCGCCCAGGCTTATGCCGATGACATCGGTCAGCTGACCTTCTGCTACCCGAGTCTGGAGCGTCCTCCCTATCTCGAAGATCAGGGAGGGCTGCTTATCGATCAGATGACCCGCCTGGCCCGGCAACTGCCGGTGCCCCTGCACTTCAAGACGTTGCCCAACTGGCCGGCGGTGGAGCAGGGCCTGCGTGATGGTCAGTGCGACCTCATTCCTCACATCGGCCCTTCCGTCGAGACCCGCTCAGGCACAGTATTGAGCCGGGCCATGCTGGAGGCGGAATCCGCCATCCTCTATCGGGGAGATCTCGAGCATGCGGCTTTTCTGGTCTCGCCGGTCTGGCAGGCGGGCGAGGTGCTGAAACGTCTCTATCCCCACTCCACCCAGTTGCAGCTGACCGATGCGGACAACTGGTATCTGGCGCTGTTTGCAGAGAAGGGCAGCGCCTATCTTGGGGATTACCTGCAACTGCGTTACCTGATGCGGGAGTACCCGGATGAGGGATTGAGATTGCGCCGCCTGCGCAGCGACGAACTGGTGGTGAGCTATCGGTTGATGATGCGAGACATCCCGGGCTTGCTGCAACTGGTGGACACGGCGATCCGCTTCTTGCCGCCGGGTAGCCTCTATCGGGATCTGGGACGCTATCTGCCCCAGAGCGAGCAAGATATCAACCCCCTGCATTTTACCGACAAGGAGCAGGCCTGGCTCATTGGCTCGGCCCGCACCATCAAGATGGTGGCGGCGCCTGGCCTGATGCCTTACAGCGGTATCAATCCGCAAGGGGAGCTGATCGGCTGGAGTGACGATGTGTTGCGGCGGGTGAGCCGACAGACCGGACTCAACTTTGAACTCATTCCCACGGCCAGCAAGGAGGAGGCACTGGCCAAGCTTCGAAGTGGCGAAGCGGCGATGATGGCGGGTTTGCCGGAGTCGCCGGCGCTGGGGCAGGAGTTTAACTTCACCCGGGTCATTGCCATGAGCCGCTACGCCCTGGTCAGCCGCAAACGGGCGGAGTATCAGGCCCTGGATAGCGTTTCGGGCAGCATAGTGGTTCCCAAAGCCCTCTATGACGACAGCCAGCTGTCGCTGCTGGGCCCGCATCACTGGGTACAGGTGCAGGACTTGCAGCAGGGGATCCAGGCGATGCAGGATGGCAAGGCTGATGCCATGCTGGCGGAGCTCTATCAGCTGCAATACCCCATGCGCAACAACCTGCTGGCGGATCTCGCCATCCGGGAGCTCCCTCAGAACCTGGGTTTTAGCTTTGCCATCCGGCACGATCAGCCAAGGCTTTCCGGCGTGATGGAGCAGAGCCTGATGACCATCAACGATCGGCAGGTGGATGAGCTGGTACAGCGCTGGCATCGTCTGATCCTGAATCAGCAGGAGGGGGTCAGCTATGGTTTATGGCTCACCTCCTTGCTGCTGGCCATGCTGATCAGCGGTGCGGTCATCTGGCTGATCTGGCGCTCGCGCCAGCAGCTCGCCCAGGCGGCCCGCGAGCGTCACCAGGCAGAGCAGGCGCTGGCGCTGGAGAGCAAGTTCCGGGAGTCGCTCTTCCAGACGTTGCCGGTCCCCGTGTTCCTGCGCAATGATCGGGGCGAGATCATCAAACGCAACAAGCGGGCCAAGCAACTGGAGGCCCGCTATCTGGCGGATCTGGTGCTGCCATCACCCCAGCTGCAGGGGGGAGAGGGGGAGCTGGCCCTGCGGGATCAGGTCTACTCTTATGCCCAGATCCCGCTGCAACTGGGCAGCCAGACGCCAGCGGGCGATCTCATCGCACTCTCCGACATCAGCGCCCTGCGCGAACGAACCCGTCTGCTGCGCCAGGCCGAGCGGCGGCTGCGGGCGCTGACCAATACGGTACCCGGCGTGGTGCTGCAGTTTACCCTCAAGGAGGGCGCCATCGGGCGGGTTGAATTTGTCAGCCGAGGCAGTCATGAGCTGCTCGGGCTGGCCAGCCAGCAGATCCGCCTCAATCCCAACGAAACACTCGTCAGGCTGGCGCGCCAGGACAGGCGAGAGATGCGCGCCCCCATGTTGACCATGTTGCTGGCGGGGCGTCCTTTCACCTACCTGCTGCGCTATCGCCACCCGAGCAAGGGGAGCCGCTGGTTGCAGTTCTCCGGCCGGGGGCGTCGCCAGGGGGAGGGCTGGCGCATCTACGGGGTGGTTCAGGATGTCACCACCCGGGTCGAGCAGGAGAAGGCCCTGCAGATCTCCCACGAGGAGGCCCAGCAGGCGGTGCTCGCCAAGGGACGCTTCCTCGCGGCCGTGAGCCATGAGATCCGCACGCCCATGAACGCCATGCTGGGGCTGCTGGAGTGGCTCGATCAGACCGAGCTGTCGGCGGAGCAGTCCTCGGTACTGACCCACATCAGGCAGGCGGGCAACGAGCTGCTGGGGCTGCTCAACGACGTGCTGGATTTCAGTCGCAACGAAACGCGCCAGTTGCGCCTTTCTCCCCAACCGACGGATCTGGTGGAGCTGTGTGAGCATGTGGCCGCCGTGCACTGGTCCAAGGCTCGTGCCAAGGGGCTGCAGCTTCGTCTCCATCTCGATCCCGCCTTGCCCGCATTGCTGGAGCTGGATCCCCACAGGGTGCAGCAGGTGCTGCACAACCTTATCTCCAACGCCATCAAGTTCAGTGAGCAGGGGCAGGTGGTCATCTGGGCACAGCGTCAGGGGGACACGCTCTGCTGCGGCGTGGATGATGAAGGGCCCGGGATCAGTGCCGAGCTCTTGCCCCGGCTGTTTCTTCCTTTCGAGCAGGGGGAGGAACCCGGCCAGCTGAGGGCACAGGGTACCGGGCTTGGTCTTGCCATCTGCCACCAACTGATGGAACAGATGGGTGGCGACATTGATGTGGAACCTCTGTCCGCCGGCGGCAGTCGCTTCCGCTGCCGCTTCCCCTTGCACGCCCTGCAGGAGCGGGCTCCCTGGAAGCCGAGCGTCGACACTGTCTGCCTGCAACTGATGGGAGAGGATAACGACTACATGCGTACCTGGCTGCAGGAGCTGGGGGTGAGGGAGAGCCCGGCGGGAGAGCACCTGAGTGCCGTCCGGGATGAACAAGGGCTGCAGCACTGGTTCTGGCAGGAAGAACCCTGGATCCCGGGAACCGTGGTGACCCTGCTGCAACCCAGGCTGAGTCAGCACCAGGCGATGCCAGGCACCCTGCCCGGCGCAGGGATGCGGGTGCTGCTGGTGGAAGATCACGAGGTAAACCGGGTGCTGATCAGCATGCAGCTCAGCCAGCTCGGCGCCCGGGTGGTGAGCGCGGCCAATGGTCGCCTGGCCCTGGATCTGTTGCAGGAGGAGACGGTGGATCTGGTGCTGACCGACTTGCAGATGCCGGTGATGGATGGTGCCGAGCTGTGCCAGCAACTGCGTGGTAGCGAGCGCTGGCAGCATCTGCCGGTCTATGTGATCACCGCGGACCTGAGTGAGCAGGCCGCGCAACTGCTGACCAACTGTGGCTGCCACGGTCATCTGGACAAACCGGTTCTGCTCAGGGAGCTAGCCACTTTGCTGCGCACTGTCTCTGGCCGCGAGGGCTTCATCTCGCAAGAGAGGGAGGAACCCACCCCCGCCTGGGTCCAGCAGGATCTGATGCCGCTGAGCCCCGAGCTGGCGACGCTCTACCTGACCTCCACCCGTCAGGATCTCGCCGACATTGAGCGCTGTGTCACACAAGGGGACATTGCAGCCCTCGAGACGGCTTTACACAAGATGAAGGGGGCCGCCAAAATGGTGGGGGCTATGCCCCTGGTCCAGGTGATCGATGCCTGGCAGAAGGCGCCCGATAAGCCCCTGGTGGAGCCCCTTACCCGTGCCGTGGATGATGTCTGTCGGCAACTGAGCAAGAGAGCATGAGATGATCATCACTGAGGAAGAGTTATTAGCGCTGCTGGAGTCCGATGTGAACCTGGATCCGGCATTTCACCCCGTCAGCATCCATGCCCTCGATGCCGTGTCATATCAGGCCGCCAAGACTCTGGGCATCCCGGATTATGTCAGCCTGCACCGTACTCAGCCTGACATCAACTGGCGCTGGGAGGGGGCCTTCACCACCAGCGCGATCGCCCTGTTCGAACCCGAGGCCCACCAGGGCCAACCCTATCTGTCCCAGCTGATGGCCGAGGGGCAGGGGATCTACCGAGTGACGGATCCCTGGCTGGCCGAACTGCAAGCCCGGGAGCTGCGCTGGCGTGACTGGCTGGCGAGGCTCTCGGTCTTGCTGCTCGAGGACCACCCGTTTCAGGGAGCCTGCATTGCCCAGGAGATCCAGTCTCTCGGGATGCCCTGCCAGTGGGTGCAGGATGGGGACGCCTGTCTGCAGGTACTGGCGCAGCACGAGGTGGGATTGCTGGTCTGCGATCTCAGCCTGGGGGAGGAGGATGCCATCGGCCTGTTGATGGGCCACGCCCAATACAAGCATCTGCCCATCATCCTGCTCTCCAGCCACGATCAGACGCTGATCGATGGCGCTCGCCGCCTGCTACACGATGCGGGATTCAACGTGCTGGCGGCCCTCGCCAAACCGTTGAATCACGGCGATCTGCTGCGCCAGCTCAAGGCCCTCTATCTGGGGCCGGCCCAGTCTCTCAGACGACACGGATTGAAGCGCACCATCCGCAGCTGGCAGGAGAAGGTGCTGGGCCAGATCAGCCTGATGGCGGATGCTGCCACCACCCATTCCCCCATCTGGCTGGCCCTGAGTGGTGTGCCACCTCATTGGGATCCCCTCAAGGCCTGGCTGGAACAGCACGGTCGGCGAACCGACGAACTGACCCTGATCGTGCACAAGCGGGATCAGCTGTTGAGCCGGGCGGATCGCTTCGCACTGGTATTGCAGGCGAGCATGGCGGGAGGGCAGCTGGCACTGCTGCTGGACAATGGTCAGCATCTGCCCTTCGAGGAGCTGGAACGCTTGCCTCTGCGTTACCTGTTGCTGGGGCCCCACCTGTTGCCTGAACTGGAGGCGATGGCGACGGATTCCCTGCTGGATCGCTTCATCGCTCGCGCCAGAGAGCTCGGTATCGGCCTCTATATCGATGATCCCTTCAACCAGCAGGACGCGGCCTTGTGGCAGGAGCGCGGCGTCGCGGGTCACTGGTGACTCGCTATCTCTGCTGGCCAGTGGATGAAGCGCGGCTATTGGCCGGGTTTACCGGATGGCTGCATCCTGCCCGGCGCAGCGACCTGCCGGTCATGATGGTGGTGGGTGCGCGTGATTGCTGGTTACGGGAGTTGGCGGGGGCGGATCCCGTCCAGCTGGTGGCCGCTTACGAACGCCTCAGCGAGCAGACGATTTACCTGCGCTTCATGCGCCCCAGACAGAAGCCAAGCGCCGAGCAGGTCTCCTTCTTCATCGATTACCCAAGGGACACCCAGATAGGCTTGCTGCTGACGGACAACGATGGGGTGCCATTGGCGCTGGCGCAGTCCATACGGCGGCGACGACATCCGGATCGGGCAGAGTTTTCCTGCGTGGTGGCGGATGACTTCCAGCATCAAGGGGCGGGTCGGCGCATCCTGCTGGCGCTGGCGTTGCTGGCATACGGGGAGGGGATCCGGGAGTGGACCGCCGAGGTGCTGAGCCAGAATCGCCCCATGCTGAGCCTGCTGAAGGGGTTGGGATTGCCACTGACCCTGGTGACGGGACGGGAGATGGTTTTCGTGCGCCTGGATTTGAGCGTTCTCGGCAAGCTGGATCTCCACCGGGCCTAAGACCAAGGGCGAATGGGCCGGACTCGTCCCCTGTGTTAAGGTTTGCTGGTCATCGTCAGAGGAAATCAACATGGTGCAGTCTGCCAAACATATCGTGATCCTCACCGGTGCCGGCATCTCGGCCGAGTCCGGCATCAAGACCTTCCGGGCCAGTGACGGTCTCTGGGAAGAGCACAGGGTTGAGGATGTCGCCACCCCGGAAGGCTATGCCCGGGATCCCGTTCTGGTGCAGGGTTTCTACAACGCCCGCCGCCAGCATCTGCAAAGTGCCGACATTCACCCCAACCCCGCCCACTATGCCCTGGCCCGTCTGGAGCGCTTGTTGCCAGGCCGGGTGACGCTGGTGACCCAGAATATCGACAACCTGCACGCAGAAGCGGGCAGCAAGAACCTCATTCACATGCACGGTGAACTGCTCAAGGCCCGTTGTCCCGCATCGGGTCAGGTGGTGGAGTGGCGGGGGGATCTGCATCAGGAGGAGCTCTGCTCCTGCTGCCAGTTTCCCCAGCCCTTGCGGCCCCATGTGGTCTGGTTCGGAGAGATGCCATTGGGACTGGATCGCATCTATGCCGCCCTGGCCCAGTGCGATCTCTTCATTTCCATCGGCACCTCGGGGGCCGTTTATCCGGCGGCGGGCTTTGTCCATGAGGCGGGGCTCAATGGTGCCCATACGATCGAACTCAATCTGGAACCGAGCGAGGTGGGCAGCCAGTTCGATGAGAAACGCTATGGCCCGGCTTCTGTACTGGTGCCAGCCTTCGTGGACGAGCTGCTGCAAGCCCTCGGGATACAGCAGCCCAAGGCCGTCCAGGGACATAACTGGATGGAGATGCGCGGTCCCTGACTATTGTGTCATTGCACAGTTGCATTGGTTCGATGAAGTCGCCACACTGACCATTAAAGTATCAGGTGCAGCTGGCGCAACCTCTCATGGATATCTTGAAACAATGGATGGCAGGTCTCCTGTTGGTACTGATCTCATTCGGTGCCGGGGCTTCTTCACCCCTGCTGCAGCTGGTCCTCGCTGACAAAACGGTCGTCAACATGGATGAGGCGGCGCTGGCGGCATTGCCAGAGGTGGAGTTCAAGACCGCCACCCCCTGGACCACGGGGGTGCACAGCTACCGGGGGCCGACCCTGGCCTCCCTGCTCGCGTCGCAGGGGCTCAAACAGGTGAGCATCATCGATGTCATCGGTCTCAATGGCTATCGTCAACGGCTGGATCTCTCCCTGTTTAGCGGGATTCCTCTTACCGTCACACGTTTTGAGGATGACAAACCGCTGACCCGTCGCAACAAGGGGCCGCTCTGGTTGCTGATGCCGTTTTCCGCCTACCCCGCGCTGGATCTGCCCACCATCCACAGCTACATGGTATGGCAGCTGATCCGTCTCGAGGTCGTCCAGTGAGTCGTCGCCAGCGCCATAATCTGCTGCTTGTCGCCATCTCCTCGCTCTTTCTGTTTTCGTCGGTCTGGGGGCTCTTCCTCCAGAACCGCCATGAACAGCTGGTCGATATCTTCTATCGCAATACGCACTGGAATATCAGCCAGGTCATGCTGGAGTCCCAGCGCTTCCTGTTTGACCTGCGCCTCTACCGGGCGGGCAGGCTCGACATGGAGACCCTGAGCCTGAATTACGACCTGTTGTGGAACCGGCTGGATATCTTTCTCATCAGCAGTGAAACCGCCGATGCCCGGACGCGCCACGGTCTTGGCGAGGTGCTGGCGCAACTGTTTGCCCAGGTGAAGCAACTGGAGCCCCAGATGCAGGCCGGGGCGCTGCAAAATGATGCCGCCCTGGATCAGATTGAGAGCCGGATTGCGGCGCTGACCCAGCAAGTGGAACAGATTGGGGAGCAGATCCTCTCCGGCCAGGAGCGGGAGGAGTCGGTCAACAAGCTGCGCCAGAGCTTGTTCTGGCTGCAGATCTGGCAACTGCTGCTGCTGGTGACCGGGGGTATCCTGGTGTTTGCCCTCATTCGCGCCAACCTGCAAAACCGCCGTCTCTCCCTGCTGGATCCCATGACGCGCCTCGGCAATCGCCGCGCCCTTCAGGGGCAGTTGCGACAGAGCCTCATCAAGAGCCCTGCCATGGCCCTGGTGGTGCTGGATCTCAAGCGCTTCAAGCAGGTCAATGATCAGCTGGGCTACCAGGTCGGTGATCGCCTGCTGCAGACGGTAGCGGCCAAGTTGCGGCAAGCCCATCCCAATCGGGCCTATCGGCTGGGGGGGGATGAGTTTGCGGTGATCCTGCATGGGGAGGAGTCACTGCTGGCATCCCAGCTGGCAGATCTGCAAGATCTCCTGCAGTTCGAGTTCGTCACCCGGGAGAGCAGCGTCGAGCTTGCCTGTCGCTTCGGGGTGGCGCTGGCTCAGGGGGGAGAGGCGAACCTGCTGCAGGAACAGGCCATCCTGGCCCTCAATCAGGCCAAGCGGGACAATCTCTCCCTCGTCTGGTTCCAGCCCGCCATGCAGATGGCGCTCAGGCGGGATCAGCAGCAGTTGCAGCAACTGCGCAACTGGCTGGCGGGAACGGGGCCTGCCCCCATTGAGAGCGTGTTTGAGGATCTCGAGGACGAGCGGGGCCAGCGCATCGCGGCCATGCGCCTGCGCTGGTGTGCGGGGCAGCAGGCGTGTGAAATGAGCTGGATGCAGGAGCGGGGCATACTGGGGCCCGTGGTATCACGACTCCTGACGGACGCAGTCGGCCCCTTGCCGCTGTTGCTGGCGCTGGAACAGCAGGCACAGCTGGCTCATCTGCTCGCCAGCTTGCCACCCTTGCCGGGCGGTGCCGTGATCCTGGCGCTGCCCACCCTGTACGAGGAACCTGAACTGCTGACCAAGCTGCAACAGAGTGGTTGCGTGCTGGCGGTGCGGGAACTCGGCAGCCGCACGCCGGATCTGCTGGAGGCGGGCTGGCCCCTGGGTTATTGGCTGCCGATGATGGGGGAGCACGAAATCCTGTTGCAACCCCTGGCCCAGCGACTCGGGTTGCGGCGGCTGGCCAACGCCAGGGTCGGCACCAGATGGGACGAACTGATGGGCTAGACGGCCAGTCGAGCGGCCGTGCGGGTGAACAGGGCATTGAAAACGACAAAGGCGACCCAGGGTCGCCTTTTTCATGCCTTGCGTTTGCAAAGGCTCATGGCTGGGGGAAGGGGGCGCAGGATGACCTGATCACCAGATCCGGGTCCACGGTGATCAGCCGGTTGTCGATGGCTTCACCGTTGATCCGTGCCAGCAGGCGGGTGACGGCGAGGCGACCCAGCTCCTCCTTGGGCTGATTGATGGTCGTGAGTGGCGGCGACATGTATTGGGCGAGGGCCACGTTGTCATAGCCGACCAGGGAGAGATCCGCCGGGATGCTGAGCCCCGCCTGATGGGCGGCGCTGATGACCCCCATGGCCATCATGTCGTTGCACACGAAGAGGGCACTCGGTCGACTGGGTTGGCTGAGCAGCCGCACCATGGCGTCGTGACCACTGGCGCAATCGAAATCCCCCTCCTGGATCCAGGCTGGATTGATGGTGAGCCCGGCCTCCTGCATCGCCTGGGTGAATCCGGCGAGACGCTGATCGGCGGGGGCACGGTTGTGCGGGCCCGTGATGCAGCCGATGTCGCGGTGGCCGAGGGCCAGCAGATGGCGGGTGGCCAGATAGCCTCCCTGATGGGAGTTGTCGGCGATGAGATCCACTTCACGACTCTCCATGCCCCAGTCCATCACCACCACCGGCAGGTTCTTGAGCCAGTCGAGCTGATTGAACACCTCCTGCTGGCCTTCGCTGCACATGATGAGCAGGCCATCGACCCGCTTTCTGAGCATCATCTTGAGGTAGGAGAGGGCGGTGTGGGCCTCTCCTTCGGTGTTGCCCAGCATCAGGTTGTAGCCCTGTTCGAAGCAGTAGCGTTCCACCCCGCGCACCACTTCGGCGAAGAAGGGGTTGCTGGAGGTGGTGACCAGCATGCCGATGCTGTTGGTCTCCTTCACCTTGAGGCTGCGGGCCACCAGGCTCGGAGCATAGTTGAGGGCCTGCATGGCGGCGAAGACCCGCTCCCGGGTCTCCTCGGCCACGAAACGGGTCTCGTTGATGACGTGGGACACCGTGGTGGTAGAGACCCCGGCCCGGGCGGCGACTTCCTTGATGTTGGCCATCAGCGACCCGGGGCCGTCTGGGCTTGCAGGAAGCGCTCGACCTCAGCCTTGGCGGGGATGGAGCTCTGGGCCCCTAGCCGGGTGACCGAGAGGGCCGCCGCGCCGTGGGCAAAGCGCACCGCGGCAGTGAAATCATCTCCTGCAAGTTCGGATGCCAGCAGAGCGCCGTTGAACGTATCCCCTGCGGCAGTGGTATCCACTGCCTCGACCCGAAAGCCCGGCACCAGTATCTGGCGTGCCTCGTTGCTGCAATACACGCCCTGGGAGCCTAACGTGATCATCACGTCCGCAATGCCCATCTGATGGAAGCGAACGGCCGCCTCGCGGGCGCTGGCCTCGTCCTTCACCTTGATGCCGGTCAGCAGCTCGGCTTCGGTCTGATTGGGGGTGATGAGATCCACCAGGGCCAGCAGTTCGGCACTGAGAGGGCAAGCGGGCGCCGGATTCAGCACCACCCGGGTGCCGTGGGCGCGGGCCAGCCGGGCGGCTTCCAGCACGCTTTCGAGCGGCACTTCCAGCTGCAGCAGCAGGGTGTGGGCCGCGGCGATGAGGCCTTCGTGTTCCCTGACCATGGCGGGGGAGAGGGCGCCGTTGGCCTCGGCGGAGATACCGATGCTGTTCTCCCCTTCATCGCTCACGTAGATGATGGCGATGCCGGTGGGGAGGGTCTGGTCGAGTTCCACCGCACTCACGTCGATGCCGTCTTTGGCGAAGCCATCGCGCATCTGGCGGCCGATGGCATCATCCCCGACCCGGGCGATAAAGGAGACGTCTGCTCCTAACCGGGCGGCGGCGACCGCCTGATTGGCACCCTTGCCGCCGGGCACTATCTTGTATCCGTGGCCGGTCAGGGTCTCACCGGGACGAGGGAAGTGGGGGACGCGCAGCACATGGTCCGCATTGACACTGCCGAGCACAACGAGACGATTCATATTCAGTCACCCTTGGTTTAGAACATCTTGGCTTGAGGGGGCTCAAGCCAAGAGGCTCTGGGATGCAAAGCACCCTTGATACGGGTCTTGCACGGGGGAGGCGAGCCTCCCCCTTCTTGCACTTACTTGCTGACGATCTGCAGGGGAACCGGGATGGATTGCTCCACCGGCTGACCCTTGAGCACCTTGTCGGCGGTTTCCACACCGATGGCGCCGATGAGGGCCGGTTGCTGGGCCACGGTGGCGGCCAGTTTACCCTTGGCGACGGCGGCCTTGCCATCATCGGTGCCGTCGAAGCCGACGATCATCACCTCTTTGCCTGCCGCTTGCACGGCGCGGATGGCGCCGAGCGCCATCTCGTCGTTCTGGGCGAACACCGCCTGCACGGTCGGGTGGGCGGCCATCAGGTTTTCCATGACGTTCAGACCCTTGGTGCGGTCAAAATCGGCAGGCTGGGAGGCCAGCACCTGCAGCTTGTTGGCGGTCACCGCCAGGGCGAAGCCTTCACCACGGTCACGGGCGGCGGAGGTGCCGGCGATCCCCTCGAGCTGGATCACCTTGGCACCGGTACCGAGCTTCTCGGTGATGAAATCACCGGCCAGCTTGCCGCCAGCCACGTTGTCGGAGGCGATATGAGCCTTGACCTCGCCCTGGGCGGCGCCGCGGTCCAGGGTCAGCACCGGGATGTTGGCCTTGTTGGCCAGGCGGATGGCGTTGCCCACGGCTTCGGAGTCGGTGGGGTTGATCAGGATGGCGTCGACCTTGCGCACGGTGAGATCTTCCACGTTGGAGAGCTCCTTGGCCGGGTCATTCTGGGAGTCCAGTACCACCAGGGTGTAGCCAAGCTCCTTGGCCTTGGCCTCCGCCCCTTCCTTCATGGTGACGAAGAAGGGGTTGTTGAGGGTGGAGACTACCATGGCCAGGGTGTTGTCGGCGGCGTGGGCCGTGCCCAGCACGGACATGACGGCGGCGGCGAGCAGGGTATTGAGCTTTTTCATCGTTTCATTCCTTGTGTGTGCGTGGTTAACGTTCTTATCGGGTGCTTTTGTTGTCGATCATCACGGCGAGCAGGATCACGCTGGCCTTGGCAATCATCTGGTAATAGGAGGAGACGTCGAGCAGGTTCAGGGCGTTGTTGAGGAAGCCGATGATGAGCGCCCCGATGAGGGTCCCCATGATCCGGCCCTTGCCACCCATCAGGCTGGTGCCGCCGAGTACCACGGCGGCGATGGCGTCCAGCTCATACCCCATGCCGGCGGTCGGCTGGGCCGACGACAGGCGGGAGGTGACGATGAGGCCGGCCAGAGCCGCGAGGGCGCCACAGAGGCCATAGACGGCAAGCTTGACCCTGTCCACGTTGATGCCGGAGAGGCGGGTGGCGGATTCATTGCCACCGAGGGCATAGATGTAACGACCCAGGCGGGTGTGGTTGAGCATGAACCAGGCCAGCAGGAAGACGATGGCCATCAGCCAGATGGGGGCAGGCAGGCCGAACAGGTAACCGGTCCCGAGCCAGGCGAAGTGATCGGCGCCATCGCTGAAACCGGTGGAGATGGGTCGCCCCTCGGTGTAGACCATGGTCACCCCGCGCAGGGCCGTCATGGTCACCAGGGTGGCGATGAAGGCCTGCACCTTGCCCTTGGCGATGATGAGGCCGCTGATGCTGCCGAGCACGGCGCCGGCCCCGATGGTGAGGGGGACCACCAGCCAGATGGGCAGCTCCATGGCGACCAGGGTCGCGGCCAGGGCGCCACACAGGGCCAGCACGGAGCCCACCGAGAGATCGATGCCACCGGTCAGGATGACCAGGGTCATGCCGACGGCGATGATGGCGTTGACCGAGGTCTGACGCAGGATGTTGAGCAGGTTGTCGGCGGTGAAGAAGTTCGGGCTCAGGAAGGAGACCACCCCGATCAGTACCAGCAGCGCGACCAGGGATTTGTTCTCGATCCACCACGCCTTGCTCATGAGACCACGGCGGGGAAGGGTTTGGGTTGTCATCGTTGTGCCTCTTGCTCTGCTTGCCACTGTTTGCCCACTGCGGCCGCCATCAGTTTCTCCTGATTGGCGTCCTGGGTGTTAAATTCTGCGCTGATGCGCCCTTCGTGCATCACCAGGATGCGGTCGCTCATGCCGAGTACTTCCGGCATCTCGGAGGAGACCAGGATGATGCTCATCCCCTCCTTCTTGAACTGGTTGATGAGCTGGTAGATCTCTTTCTTGGCCCCCACGTCCACGCCGCGGGTGGGCTCGTCCAGGATCAGTACCTTGGGACGGGTGAGCAGCCCCTTGGCGATGGCCACCTTCTGCTGGTTGCCGCCGGAGAGCAGCTTGATGAGTTGCTCGCTGCTGGGCGTCTTGATATTGAACAGGCGCACGTAATCGGCCACCGCCTGACGCTCCGCCTTGCCGTCAATCTTGCCACCCTTGTTGAACTCGTCGAGGGCGCACAGGCTCATGTTTTCCCGCACCGAGAGCTCCAGTACCAGACCATCCCCCTTGCGATCCTCGGAGATGTAGGCGATACCGGCATTGAGGCCGTCGGCGGGGCTGCGGGGGCGCAGGGGATGCCCATCCACAGTGATCTCGCCAGCGCTGATGAGGTTGGCGCCGTAGATGAGCTTCATCAGCTCGGTGCGCCCGGATCCCATCAGGCCGCTGAAGCCCAGGATCTCTCCCTGGCGCAGGGTGAAGTTCACTCCGCGCACCCCGGGGCCCATCAGATCCCGCACCTGCAGGCTGACCGGGCCGAGTTCGCGCTCGAGGCGCGGATACTGCTCCTCCAGTCGACGGCCCACCATCATCTCGATGATCTTGTCTTCATCAAGGGCGCTCACCGCCTCCTGACCTATCCATTTGCCATCCCGCAGCACGGTGACCTGATCGCAGATCTGGAAGATCTCTTTCAGGCGATGGGAGATGTAGACGATGCCGCAGCCCTGCTCGCGCAGCTCGCGAATGACTGCAAACAACTGCTCGGTCTCGGTGTCGGTGAGAGCGTCGGTGGGCTCGTCCATGATGATGACGCTGGCATCGAACGACAGCGCCTTGGCGATCTCCACCATCTGCTGTTCGCCGATGGAGAGATCCCCGAGCCGGGTGTCCGGGCCGTGCTTGACCCCGAGGCGCGCCAGCAGGCCACTGGCACGTTCGCGCAGTTGCTGGTGATCGATGTTGCCAAAGCGGGTGCGCGGCTCACGGCCGAGGAAGATGTTGGCGGCAATTGACAATTCCGGCAGCAGGTTTAGCTCCTGGTGGATGATGCTGATCCCCTGATCCTGGGAGTCGCGCGGTCCCTTGAAGTGAACCGGTTGGCCACGGTATTGAATGCTGCCCGCATCGGCCTGATAGATGCCGGTGAGCACCTTCATCAGGGTCGACTTGCCGGCGCCGTTCTCACCGAGCAGGGCCATCACCTGGCCCGGATAGACCCGCAGACCCGCCTCGTCGAGGGCGCGCACCCCGGGGAAGGTCTTGACGATGCCACTGAGCTCCAAAATGGGGCTGAGGACTTGGTCGGCGACGCTGTCGTGGCCGGTGGCGGGTGAGGGGGCCGAGGAGGTTGTGTTCATGACAGCTTCCTTTGGATGGCTTGTTCGAGGGCTCAAAACGCCACGCCGGCGCAGAGAATGAGATTGGCGTACGGGGTGACCTCGCCGCTGCGCACGATGGCCTTGCTCTGGCGGGAGCGGGTCTTGAACGCCTCGTGCAGGCAGTATTCGATGGCGATGGGCTTGCCCTGGGCGTTGGCATGCTGCTCAATCTGCAGGAGCAGGGCCTGATGGGTGGCGGGGCTTGTCAGCTTGATCTCGCTTGCCATGATCACCTTCTCCACCACCAGATCGGTGAGCAGGGCCCCCAGTACGGTATCGAGGCTGGGAATGCCCGCCATCAGTGCCAGATCGATGCGTTCGGGACCGGCCGGAATGGGCAGGCCGGCGTCGCAGACGGTGATCTCGTCGGTGTGGCCCATCTGTGCCACCAGGGCACTCAGGGGGGCATTGAGCAACTTGCCTCGTTTCATACTGCACCTCATCAGGCTTGGGCTTTCGCCTCGGCATTTGACTGGGCAACCGGTTACGCAACCGGTTGCGTTATGGGGTGGAAGATAGGCCCTAATGGTTAACGGGTCTAGAAAACCGTGATGAAAATGTGAAAACGATCTCAATGCGAGGGGGGGATTGGGGAATAAACAGGCCGGCTTGCTGCCGGCCTGAGGGTCAAATGAGCAGTGCCTGCTGCACGGTCGGGCGGGCCAGCATCCGCCGGGTATGGTCTGCCACCCTGGGGAAGGTTTCGATGTCGACGCCGTCGCTCTTGAGCCAGCTCGCCACCACGTACAGATAGATGTCGGCCAGGCTGAACTGCTCTCCCAGCACCCAGGGGCCGGTGAGGTAGTGGTTTTCTATCTGGGCGAAGCCGTCGCGCATGTTCTGCGGCATCTTGGCCTGCATGGCAATGATGGCTTGCTCATCATCGGCCCAGCGGGCCGCGCGCCGACCATGGGCGTGGGAGACATGCACGGTGGAGGCGAGGAAGCTGTTGACCTCCTGCATGCGGGCCAGCAGGAAGGGATCGTCAAGGGGGGCGAGCCCGGCCGCCGGGAAGCGCTGGGCCACATAGAGCAGCAGAGCCGGTGTCTCGGTCAGCACGCCGCGTTCGGTGACCAGGGCCGGTACCCGTCCCTTGGGGTTGATGGTCAGATATTCGGGGGATCGCTGCTCGCCGGCGGCGAAGTCGACGAGTTTGAGCTGATGCGGAGCATTGGCTTCCACCAGCGCGATGCGCACGGCCATGGCACAGGTGCCGGGGGTGAGATACAGGGTCAGTTCTGACATGCAAAGATCCTCAAGCTAACGGTGTGGCAGGGAGAGGGCACCCGGGGATCTCCGGGGCGTCTTGGGCATCCTACCCCCATGTCGTGCGAGGGCCAAGCGAGTAGGGACAGAAGGGGCGAGA
Source organism: Aeromonas intestinalis (assembly GCF_054052485.1). Taxonomy (NCBI): domain Bacteria; kingdom Pseudomonadati; phylum Pseudomonadota; class Gammaproteobacteria; order Aeromonadales; family Aeromonadaceae; genus Aeromonas; species Aeromonas intestinalis. The sequence continues at coordinate 138,462 of NZ_JBSTYK010000007.1, read as the reverse complement.
AGAGAAAGGATAGCCGGGATCTTGTTTGGAAAAACTGAACGATATGGCGTGAAATCAATGGCTTTCTGAACAGAAGATAACAGGAAAAACGGCTACGCATGCCCGGTCAAATCGCTATAATGTGCCACCTTGATAGTCGCTTTCGATGTTGGATAGTCAATTGAGTAATAAAATGCGGATCGGTGGAACCCTCGAACAGTCCCTCAGTCAGGGATATCGTCTGGACTTGCAAGGGGTGCTGAAAGAGGGCTGGCAACAGACTCGTCGCACCGGCTTCGGTCTGGCGCTGGCCATCGCGGGTGTCATGGCGATCTGGATCCTGCTGAGTCAGACCCTGCTGAGTTCCCATATGGGGGCGGAGGGTGACATGGACATGGCGCTGGTGCTGAGCCTGCTCATCACCGTCATCATGTCCCCCATGACCTCGTCCCTCGACATGCTGGGCTTGCAGCAATCCGTCGGGGTTCGTGCCCGGCCGAACCAGGTGTTCGATTTCTTCCGCCACTTCCTGCGCCTGGGCAGCTTGAGCCTGCTGGGCAGCCTCATCACCAGCCTGTTTGGTCCCCTGTTCGAACTGGTGGGCCTGCCGGTGATGCTGGCCTTCATCCCCTCGGCCCTGGTCGGCATGGGGCTGGTGTTTACCGTGCCCCTGGTGCTGGAGCGCGGCTTGTCGCCCGCCCAGGCCATTCTGGTTTCCCTCAAGCTGTTCGCCCGTGGCTGGCCCAGCATAGTGTTGCTGCATGGCGTTATGCTGGCGCTCTTCTTCGTGGCGCTCATTCCCATGGGGCTTGGCCTCATCTGGGTGGCCCCTCTCTACTTCAACTGCAAGGGGATCCTCTATCGGGATCTGTGCGGGGTCGCCGTCGAGGTGACCGAGGTGGGGGAGCAGAACACCCCGCAAGGGCCGGATCATTTCAACGCCTGATGGGCGCATGGCAAAAGGGATTGCAGATGAAAAAGAGCGATGCCGGCCTCGCGGCCACCCTGCTGCTCATACCGGCACTCGGGCTGGCGCAGCCCTCGCAGCCACTCGAGCTGCAATACGCCACCTTCTATAGCCAGATGAAGACGGCTGCCAGAGGGGATTTTGGTGATGCCCGCCTCGGTTTCTATCTGACCGATCCACAAAACAGCCAGCGCTGTACCCTGCTCTCGGCTCGTGTATCGACGCCGGAGCGTGAAGTGCCCGCCGAGGTGACGGTGGATGGCGAGCTGCGTCTGCCCTATGACGATGACCTCAATCTGGACAAGGCCAGCGTCTGGGTCGAGCTGGGGGAACCTCACGAGCGCTGCGATCTCTCGGTGCAGGTAATGGCGGACGCCCCAAAAGGGTTGCGGGTGAAGGAGTTGCAGGTGCGCCAGCAGCAGATGATGGCCTTGCTGGACAAGCTGGCGGGCATGATCGGCAAGCACTTCCTGCCGAAGATGGAAGGGGTGCGCATCAGCCTGGTCAGCCCAAGCGGAACCGCCTATCTGAGTGAAGGGGATCGCCGGTTGGCGCTGCCATGGCAGGATGGGCAACTGCTGCTCAGCAATGACCAGCTAGCCGACTTTGCCAGTGGCAAGCTGCAGCTCGATGGTGAGGTCTTGCGGCTGACCCCCTGGCTGCATCAGGGTTAAACCTTGGGAAAATGAGACATGAAAAAGGAGCGCCAGGCGCTCCTTTTTTGTTGCTCGTGGGATGAGGGCTTAGCGCACCTCGATCACATCCAGCACATCCATCTCGTCGATGTTGAGCAGGGGGGCCGTGGGCAGCTCGGGGGGATCGAACGCCTTGTCACCGCCGTCTATGATGCCGGAGTCGCGATTGATGCTCTTGAAGTCAAACAGCTTGTGATCGAGCAGGTGGCTCGGGATCACGTCCTGGATGGCGGTGAACATGGTCTCGATACGGCCGGGGAAGCGGCGATCCCAATCCTGCATCATCTGCTTGATGGCCTTGCGCTGCAGGTTTTCCTGGGAGCCGCACAGGTTGCAGGGAATGATGGGGAAGGCTTTGACCTCGGCGTAGCGCACGAGATCCTTCTCCTTGCAGTAGGCCAGCGGGCGGATCACCACGTTCTTGCCATCGTCGCTCACCAGTTTGGGGGGCATGGATTTCAGCTTGCCGCCGTAGAACATGTTGAGGAACAGGGTCTCCAGGATGTCGTCCCTGTGATGGCCGAGGGCAATCTTGGTGCAACCGAGCTCCTGGGCGGTCCGGTAGAGGATGCCACGGCGCAGACGGGAGCAGAGGGCGCAAGTGGTCTTGCCCTCCGGCACCTTGTCTTTCACGATGGAGTAGGTGTCTTCCTCGACGATCTTGAAATCGACGCCCAGGGTCGCCAGATACTCGGGCAGCACGTGCTCGGGGAAGCCGGGTTGCTTCTGATCCAGGTTCACGGCCACGAGATCGAAATGGATGGGGGCGCTGGCCTTGAGGCTCATCAGGATGTCGAGCATGGCGAAGCTGTCCTTGCCGCCAGACAGGCACACCATGATCTTGTCGCCATCTTCAATCATGTTGAAGTCGGCGATGGCCTGGCCCACATTGCGCCGCAGGCGTTTCTGCAGCTTGTTGAAACTGTATTTCTCTTTGGCGTTAAGCTCTTCTAGCATGGCCTCAAACCCGGGACAAAAATAAGCGGCTTATTATAGCCATGTCCCGGGGGAGGGCAAGAAACGCTTATACCGGATGACGTCTGTCATCCACCGGGCAGCTGTAATCGTCCGGTTTGAGGATGAGGATGTCGCAGTTGAGCCGATCGACCACGTGTTCGGCGGTATTGCCGAGCAGGGCGGCGGACAGGCCGGTGCGACCGACGCAGCCCATGATCATCAGGGTGGACTTGAGGCTGTCGGCCATGTCGGGCAGAACCTCCTCGGGCAACCCTTCTGCGACACGGGTCCACATGTGACCGATACCAAACTGTTCCGCATGCTCGCGCAGCAGATCCTCGTGATGTTTGCGGATGGCATCGTTGTAGGCGTTGGGATCGAATTCGGGCAGCTCGATGGCCACGTTGACCGGGGTGCCCGGGTAGGTATTGACCAGGTAGAGGTTGGAGCCGAGCAGATCGGCGATGGCGGCCCCCTCGCGGGTGATGCGCTCGTTGAGCACCTTCTGCTCCACATCATCGCTCGAGCAATTGATGGCAGCGATGATGTTGCCACCACGCTGCCAATGGCCCTCTTTTACCAGCAGCACCGGGCAGGGGCATTTGCGCAGCAGGTGCCAATCGGTGGGGGTGAAGATGAAGGTCTGCAGGAAGGAGTGCTTGTGGGTCGCCTTGACCACCAGGTCGTGGCGCTGGGAGAGCACCTCCTGGATGACGCACTCAAACGGACGGTTGTGCCACATCACCTTGACTTCGCACTCCAGCCCTCTGGCGCGATAGGGCTGCAGTATCTCTTCCAGCCATTCCCGGCGCTGGGAGAGCACACCGTGGCGCATCTCCTCGCGCTCATCCACCGACAGCATGGCAGTCATCTCGTATGAGAAGTCGTAGATGGTCAGCAGCAGGGTCAGCTGGGCGCCCTCGTCCAGCTCGGCGACCTTGACCGCACGCTCGAGGGCGATTTGGCGCTCCTCTTCGGGGTTGATCACCACCAGAATGTTTCGGTATTTGACCATGGTTCTCCTCCTTGGCAAAAAACGCCAATGATGGCAGCTCTTTAGCCTTTACAGCTTAGTCCAAGGGGAGGGGCAATAAGGTGGGCCGGATCAAAATTCGGGGCGAACAGACCCGGCCGAGAACGAGTTGAGGAGGGAGATCAGCCGCAGGCGGGACGGGTTGCACCGGCCATGATGCCGAGTGCCACATGGTCCAGTACTGTGATGTACTTGCCCTTGACGCTGATGAGGCCGGACTTCTGGAAGCGGCCGAGCAGACGGCTGATGGTCTCGACGGTGAGGCCGAGATAGTTGCCGATGTCGCCACGGGTCATGGAGAGGCGGAACTCCTTGGCGGAGAAACCGCGCTCGGAGAAGCGCACCGACAGGTTGTGCAGGAAGGCGGCGAGACGCTCTTCGGCATTTTTCTTGGAGAGCAGCAGGATCATCTCCTGATCCCCCATGATCTCGTTGCTCATCAGCCGCATGATCTGCTGGCGGAGCTTCGGCATCTTGCCGGAGAGGTCATCCAGCACGTCGAACGGGATCTCGCACACCATGGCGGTTTCCAGCGCCTGGGCGAAGGAGGGGTGAGCCTGCTTGTGGATGGCATCAAAACCGACCAGATCGCCGGCGAGGTGGAAGGCGGTGATCTGCTCGTCCCCCTGCTCGGTGATGGTATAAGACTTGATGGTCCCGGAGCGGATGGCATAGAGCGATTTCAGCTCGTCGCCAGCCTTGAACAGTTCTTCACCCTTCTGGATCGGCTTCTTGCGCTCGATGATGCTGTCGAGCTGATCGAGTTCGTTGTCGTTCAGGGTGAAGGGGATGCAGAGCTGGCTGATGCTGCAATCCTGGCAATGAATTGCACAGCCACCGCTCTGAATACGTCTGCCAGGTTTCTTGTCCGGGATCATAGGCTCAAATGAATAATTGATTTATATCAAACAAGTTTACCACCAACTCATCCGTTTTGGATAGGGTTTCAAAAGGATGTGATCCCGATCCAGAAGGTGTGCAGGCCGTAAGCGATGAGCAGCAGGGCGCCGCCGAGGCGCAGACTGCGCAGGGTCAGCCAGTAGCGCAGGCGATCGGCCAGACCTCCCAACGCAAACAGGGTCGGCAGGGTACCGAGGCCGAAGAAGAGCATGATGAGTGCCCCACCCGTGGCGGAGCCCGCGGCCGCACTCCAGGTCAACATGGAGTAGACCAAACCACAGGGCAGCCAGCCCCATACCATGCCAAAGGGGAGGGCCTGCAAGGGGGTATGAAACGGGAGGAATCTGCTGGCCAGCGGCTTGATATGTGGCCAAAGCTTCGCCCCCATGCGCTCAAGTAGCAGAATGCCCTGCCACCAGCCCGCGAGATAGAGGCCGAGCGCTATCATCAAGATCGCCGCCACCAGTCTCAGCCCGGCGATGGCCTGTTTGCCGGCACCGAGTTCGCCAACACTGGCCAGCAGCCCCCCCACCAGCGCCCCCGCGATGACGTAGCTCAGGATCCGGCCGAGGTTGTAATTGAGCAGGTAGCCGAGCCGCCCCCAGAAGTGCTGGCTCTTCGGGGGGATCGCCATGGAGAGCGCCGCCGAGACCCCGCCGCACATGGCGATGCAGTGGCCGGATCCCGCCAGCCCCACCAGCAGGGCCCCCATCAGATCAAGGCTGCTGGTCATGGTGCCCCTTGCTCTCGTCCTCTGGCTCCTTGTCTTCAGCCTTGGCGAGCGGTTGCTCCTCATCGAACAGGATGTTGGAGCCCTGCCGGTCGAGATCCTCGAACTGCTCGGAGCGGATGGCCCAGAAGAAGACGACCCCGGCGATGATGACGAACAGGATGGCGATGGGGATGAGGACAAAGATGATGTTCATGGTCTCTACCTTGGCAAGTGTGCCCGTGGTGGCTGGTCCATGTTAACCCCGTTCGGGCCCGGCGCCAGCCGCCATCTGTCAGAAAATCTGGCCCGCCCCCTGGCAGGCCGTTCACTCAAGGGGCGGGATCAGCGGTTGAGCCGCATGGAGTTGGTGACCACTATGAGGGAGCTCAACGACATGCCCGCCGCCGCCAGGTAGGGGGGAAGCCAGCCGCTCGCCGCCAGCGGCAGCACCAGCAGGTTGTAGCCGATGGACCAGGCGAAGTTCTCCTTGATGATCTTGCGGGTGCGCAGCGCCAGGGTGCGGGCCGCCAGCAGGCGGGAGAGATCGTCCGCCAGCAAGATGGCGTCGGCACTGTTCTTGGCCAGATCCGTGCCCCCCGCCATGGCAAAAGAAGCATGGGCCCCGGCCAGCACGGGCGCATCGTTGATGCCATCCCCCACCATGATGCTGATCTCCCCGGCCGCTTCACGCCCCTTGAGATAGGCAAGCTTGCCATCCGGTGTCGCCCCCTTGATGAGTTCATCCACCCCGAGCTCCCGTGCCACCTCGTCGGCGGCGGCCGAGCCATCGCCCGTCAGTATGGTGGTTTTGAGGCCGGCATCCCGGAAGGCGGCGATGAGTGCCTTGGCATCTGTGCGCAGCGTATCGGCCAGGGTGAAGCGAGCCAGCAATCCGTGCTCGTCGGCCAGATAGATGACAAGGCCGCTCTCCTGCGGCGCCTGGCCATGGTCGTCACTCAAACCCAGCCAGCGGGCACTGCCAATCCTGTACTGGGTGCCGGCAATCACGCCCTGGATGCCGTGACCGATGACAGGGGTCACCTCGCTCGCCGTCAGCAGAATGTCGGCGGGGGCGGCGCGCTTGAAGGCACGAGCGATGGGGTGTTCGGAGTAGGCCTCCAGGGTGCGGGCGATGGCGAGGCATTCGGCATCGTCAAGCCCGGCCAGTGCCCGGGTGCTGACAAGGCGGATGTCCCCCGTGGTCAGGGTGCCGGTCTTGTCCATCACTACCCGGTTGGCACGGGTCAAAATGTCCAGCACATGGCCACGGCGCAACAGTATGCCGCTGCGGGTAAGATGGGCGGTGGCAGAGGTGAGCGCCGTGGGGGTGGCCAGCGACAGAGCGCAGGGGCAGGTCGCCACCAGCACTGCCAGGGTGATCCAGAAGGCGCGCTCGGGGGCGTGGAAGTGCCAGAAGGTCCATACCCCGGCGGCGATCACCAGCAACACCAGGATAAAGTGGCGGGAGAGCACATCCGCCAGCTCGGCGATGGCAGGCTTGTCGTCCAGCGCATGATCCTGCAGGCGCATGATCTGGGCGAGGCGAGACTCCTCGATGGGATGGCTGACCCGGATCTCCAGCGGCGCATCGGTGTTGATGGTGCCGGCGAAGACGGGCTCTCCCGCTTGCTTGAGCAGGGGGAGCTGCTCGCCGGTCAACATGGATTCATCCAGACTGGCGTTCCCCGTCACTATGATGCCGTCGGCGGGCAGGGTGGCGCCCGCCAGCACCCGCACCCTGTCGCCTGTGCGCAGGGTCTTGGCGGCGACGTCGTGTTCCCCGTCGTCATCGATGCGGGTCGCCATGATGGGTACCAGCCGCGCCAGGTTGGAGCTCGACTCCGACGCCTTGCGCCTGGCGCGCAGCTCGAGCAAGCGCCCCAGCAGCAGGAAGAAGACGAACATGGTGATGGAGTCGTAATAGACCTCACCGGTGTTGAACACCGTGGCCCAGATGGAGGCGACGAAGGCGCCGATCAGCGCCATCGACACCGACACATCCATGGAGAGGTGGCCCTGCTTCAGGGCGCGCCAGGCCCCCACGTAGAATGGCTGGGCGGAGTAGATCATGATGGGGGTCGAGAGCAGCAGGCTTATCCACTTGAAGTAGATCATGAACTCCTCCTCGACGCTGATGAAGAAGTCCATGTAGAGCGCTACCGCGCACATCATCACCTGCATGGATCCCAGTCCTGCCAGCGCCATGCGAAACATGTAGCTGCGCACCTCGCGGGCGTAGAGGGCTTCTTGGCTGTGGGTCTGGAAGGGGTAGGCGCGATAGCCAATCTTGGCAAAGCCCTTGAGGATGTCGCTCAAGGAGAGTTTGTCGGGGTCCCATTTGATGCGGGCGCGGTGGGTGGTGGTGTTGACGTTCACATAGTGCAGGCCCGGGAGTCCCATCAGGTGGCGTTCAATCAACCAAGCACAGGCGGCGCAACTAAGACCCTCTACGCTGAGCTGGATTTCGCGAAGTTTCTGACTGCCTGAGCCGGTTTCCACCACGAAATCCTGCTGCACTTCCGCCAGATCGTAGTGGGTCATGGCGACCAGCTCGCTCGGCACCAGTTCCCCCTTGATGCCGGGAGCGGTACGGTGTTCGTAGTAGCTGGCAAGGCCGCATTCGAGGATGGTCTGCGCCACGGCCTGGCAGCCGGGGCAGCACATGGGTTGCACTATGCCCTTGATCTCGAGGGCATAATCACTGCCAGTGGGAACCGGTTCACCGCAGTGAAAACAGCCGGTCATGGTGTATCCCTCCTTGGGAGCGGGCGGGGTGTCTGGGAAGCTGGCCGACTCGTCCAGGACGGCCATTCAGGGGGCATCAACGGCCCTTGGGATCGAGCTCGACGGCCGCCCCGGTCGGCAGATGTACCGTCTCTTGCAGGCGCCATTCGTGGTTGAAGGCATCGACCCGGATGTGCCATTTGCCGGTGATGGGCTTGTCCAGCATCAGGCGATAGACACCCTTGCCATCGGCGGTCACCAGATGTTCGTTGTCATGACCTGCCAGGGTGGGGTGGAAGAGGGATACATGCAGGGCCTGACCGGGCGGCACATCACCGGAGAGCGGCTTCAGGGTCAGCTCGCTGCCCTTGACCTCGAGGGCGATGCGGATGCCCAACGCCCCGGCGCGATCGAACTTGCTGAGATCCTGATTGATCTCCTTGCCCTGCTTGTAATAGTCCTCGGCCACCAGGTTGACCCCATCCTTGCTGGCGATGATGGCGGTGGCGATGCTGCCGACCACGGCGGCGCAGGGGAGGGCGATGATGAACCAGGGCCAGAATTGGCGATACCAGGGTTGAGTCATAGTTGCTACTGCCGTGAAACGTACGCTTAACGAATGGAGGGGTTTTAGCCAACACAAGATAACAAAAAGCCCCGAAGAGTCGAGGCTTTTTGCTGCGTAATCACGTGCTTATCACATGTTACTGCGCTTTTTGTCCCTCGTTGTGAGACAGGCTGTAGACATAGGATGCCAGCAGTTGCACCTTGTCCTCCCCGAGGATGTCCTTCCAGGCCGGCATGACCCCGTGACGCCCGTGGGTGATGGTCTGCTCGACCACCTGACGGGAGCCACCGTAGAGCCAGGTGTTGTTGGTGAGATCCGGCGCGCCGAAGGCGATGCCGCCCTTGGCATCCGGGCCGTGACAGGCGGCGCAGATGGCAAAGCGTGCCTCGCCCTTCTTGGCTTCCACCAGATCCACCTTGCGACCGGAGAGACTCAATACATAGGAGGCCACCTCCTTCACCCCATCCTGACCCAGGATCTCGCCCCAGGCGGCCATGACCCCCTGACGACCGCCCATGATGGTGGTCTTGATCTGCTCAGGTGCGCCGCCCCACTGCCATTCGCTGTCGGTCAGGTTCGGGAAACCGCGACCACCGCGGGCATCGGAGCCGTGGCACTGGGAGCAGTTTTGCAGGAACAGGCGCTGACCCACCTTGCGGGCTTCCGGATCGGCGGCGATCTCCTCGATGGGGCGATAGCTCTTGCCGTCAGCCTGGTAGGCCAGCTCGCGGAACTTGGCACCATAGACCTCGTCGGCCTTGGCGAGCTCCCGATCGTACTCGACCGCGCGCCCCTCGGCCTTGGCGGAGGCGGCCGCCGCCTTGGATTCGGCCAGGGAGCGGATGTCCTGGTTCGAGCTCTGCCAGCCCAGCAGACCCTTCCAGTTGCCCAGGCCCGGGAAGGCGAGCAGGTAGATGAGGCCGGTGACGATGAAGAAGATGAACATGTAGGACCACCACTTGGGCAGCGGGTTGTTGATCTCCTCGATGCCGTCGAAGGCGTGCCCCATGGGCTTGCCTTCTTCGGTTCCCAGCTTGTCCTTCATGCACCAGAGCAGCAGCAGGAAGCAGCCGATGATGGTGCCCAGACTTATCACGGTGACAAAAATGCTAAACAGAGTGCTCATTATTGCTTCGCTCCTGCGTTCTTGTTATCAGCACTGGGTTGCTCATCGTCGGCAAAAACCAGGTTGGCGGCCTCGTCGAAGGAGGCCTTGCGGCGCTTGCTGTAGGCCCAGACGATGATGGCGATCATGATGATCAGCAGCAGCAGGGTGTACAGGCCGCGAAATGTACCGTAATCCATTTCCGCCTCCTTATTTCAGGGCATGACCCAGTGATTGCAGATAAGCGACCAGGGCGTCGAGCTCTGTCTTGCCCTTCACTGCCTCACCGGCGCCTGCGATGTCGGCGTCGGTATAGGGCACGCCGAAGTGATCCCGGAACAGGGCCAGCTTCTTGCCGGTCAGCTCGCCGCTCAGGACGTTGGTCTCGAGCCAGGGGAAGCCGGGCATGTTGGACTCGGGCACCACGTCCCGCGGGTTGATGAGGTGGGCACGGTGCCAGTCATCGGAGTAGCGGCCGCCGACCCGGGCCAGATCCGGCCCGGTACGCTTGGAGCCCCACAGGAAGGGGTGCTCCCAGACGCTTTCACCGGCGACCGAGTAGTGGCCGTAGCGCTCGGTCTCGGCGCGGAACGGACGGATCATCTGGCTGTGGCAGACGTTGCAGCCTTCGCGGATGAAGATATCGCGCCCTTCCATCTGCAGGGCGGTGTAGGGCTTGAGGCCCTCCACCGGCTCCGTGGTCTGCTTCTGGAAGAACAGGGGGGTGATTTCGACCAGGCCCCCCAGGCTGATGGCAAAGATGATGCCGACCACCAGCATGGGAACGCTTTTTTCAAATATTTCGTGACGGTTATTGTTGCTCATGGCGTGACCTCTTCAATCAGGCTGGCTGTGCGACGGGTTCCAGGGAACCCTTGGGCGCAGTGATGGTGCGATAGGCGTTGTAGGCCATCAGCAGCATGCCGGTGACGAAGAAGCAGCCACCCAGGAAGCGCACGAAGTAGAAGGGGTAAGAGGCCTGCAGGGCTTCCACGAAGCTGTAGGTCAGGGTGCCGTCGTCGTTGACCGCACGCCACATCAGACCCTGCATCACACCGGAAATCCACATGGAGACGATGTAGAGCACGGTGCCCACGGTCGCCAGCCAGAAGTGGACGTTGATGAGCTTGATGCTGTACATGCGGCCCTGATCAAACAGGTTCGGGATCAGGTGATATACGGCGCCGATGGATACCATGGCGACCCAGCCCAGAGCACCGGAGTGAACGTGACCTATGGTCCAGTCGGTGTAGTGGGAGAGGGCGTTGACCGTCTTGATGGCCATCATGGGGCCTTCGAAGGTGGACATGCCGTAGAACGACAGGGAGACGATCAGGAAACGCAGGATGGGGTCATAGCGCAGTTTGTGCCAGGCACCGGACAGGGTCATGATGCCGTTGATCATGCCGCCCCAGGAGGGAACGAATAGGATGAGAGACATCACCATGCCGAGGGACTGTGCCCAGTCGGGTAGCGCCGTGTAGTGCAGGTGGTGCGGACCGGCCCAGATGTAGAGGGAGATCAGCGCCCAGAAGTGCACGATGGAGAGGCGATAGGAGTAGACCGGGCGGCCCGCCTGCTTGGGCACGAAGTAGTACATCATGCCGAGGAAACCGGCGGTCAGCAGGAAGCCCACCGCGTTGTGGCCATACCACCACTGCACCATGGCATCCATGGCACCGGAGTACATGGAGTAGGACTTCATGCCGGAGAGGGGCACTTCCATGTTGTTGACGATGTGCAGCACGGCCACCGTGATGATGAAGGCGCCGAAGAACCAGTTCGCCACATAGATGTGGGAGGTGGTGCGCTTGGCCAGGGTACCGAAGAAGACCACGGCATAGGCGACCCAGACCACGGTGATGGCGATGTCGATGGGCCACTCCAGCTCGGCGTACTCCTTGGAGGTGGTGTATCCCAGCGGCAGCGAGATGGCGGCCGAGAGGATGATCGCCTGCCAGCCCCAGAACACGAAGGAGGCAAGCTTGCCACCAAACAACCGGGTCTGGCAGGTGCGCTGTACCACATAGAAGGAGGTGGCCATCAAGGCACTGCAACCAAAGGCGAAGATAACCGCGTTGGTATGCAGGGGTCGCAGGCGGCTGTAGGTCAGCCAGGGGGTGTCGAAGTTGAGGGCAGGCCAGATCAGCTGGGCTGCAATCAGTACGCCCACCGACATACCGACAATTCCCCAGACAATCGTCATGACGGTGAACTGACGTACAACGGTGTAGTTGTACTCAGGATGGTTCGTAGTGTGGCTCATCGTTGTATTCCGCTTCCGATGCTGTTGTTTGTTTTTTGTCCGGCAATCAGGACCATTTTCATTCCAGATTTGCCGACTTCCGCTCGTTAACTTTTGTTAATAAAAGGAAAAGCAAAATGTGGATAAATGAAAATTCATTGGGAATGATACTGAACTGACCGGTAAAATAACAGTACAAACAGTGATATATTTGGCTCTGACGGGTCTCACCGCCGCCAGTTTTTTACCTTGCGCGAGATCACGAAAATGGCATTTTTTACGTACCTTACAAGGTTGTTTTTTCATGAAAGAGAGACTCACTTCACGCAAAATCGGGCACTTGCTGCTGGTGTTGGCCATTTTGCTCGCCCTGATGACTTATCGGACCTGGTTTTGGTCTCCACACGGGGCTGGTTTTGAGGGGGGAAATGATCAGATTTGTGATCTATCCCACAGTACCTGTGCGCTTATTATCGGAGACAAGCCCCTCTCTGCCAGTGTCGTCAACCTGCCGATCAAGGCTGAACATGACTTTAGCCTATGTCTTCAGGGGGGGGATCCTGCCATCAGCCCGACTCAGGCCTGGCTCGAGGGAAAGGAGATGTTCATGGGCCGCATCCCCGTGCAATTCGAGGCGAGCGAGGGGGGATGGCAGGGGACGGCCCAGGTGGGTTCCTGTACCTCGGCAACCATGACCTGGCTGCTCAATATCGAGTGGAGCAATGGTCAACGCCAGCAGTTGGCGCTCTCCGTCTCCCGCTGAAGCAGTGGCTTGTTTGAGGCCCAGAAGGGGGGATAGATGAAATTTGATTTGAATTTTTCAGGTGGGACTGTACCTTGCATTCATTATCAAGGAGTGAAGTTCATTTAATCATGATTGAAAAACAAGCATTTTATCGCACCCTGAACCAGCAAGCCCAGGCCCTGCTGGAAGGGGAACCGGATCGCATTGCCACCCTGGCCAACCTCTCGGCCCTGCTCAATCAGGAACTGGCTGACATCAACTGGGTCGGCTTCTACCTGTTGCAGGGAGAGACCCTGGTGCTCGGCCCCTTCCAGGGCAAGCCCGCCTGCGTGCGCATTCCGGTAGGGCGAGGTGTCTGCGGCACCGCGGTATCCGAGGGCAAGACCCAATTGGTGGACGACGTGCACCAGTTTGTCGGTCACATCGCCTGTGACGGTGCCAGCAACTCGGAAATCGTGATCCCCGTTCGCCACAACGGCGAGATCATCGGGGTGCTGGATATCGATAGTCCGATTTTTAATCGTTTCGACGCCGAGGACCAGCTTGGTCTGGAAGAAACGGTGCAAATTTTGGAAAGCATGCTCTAAGTCATTGCTAGATGGTTCGCAAAAGGCCCCAAGCTCTCTATAATAGGGCCTTTGTTGTGTTCGGGCTCGCCCGTGCGTCTATATGAAAGCCAAGGTTATACATGGAAAACACTGAAAAGCTGAAGAACAGTAAAGAGATCGTTGCCTACCTGGTCGAGAAATTCCCGGCCTGCTTCATCGCTGAAGGAGAGGCCAAGCCACTCAAGATTGGCATCTTCCAGGATCTGGCCGCGCGTCTTGCTGATGACGAGAGAGTCTCCAAGACCATGCTGCGCTCTGCTCTGCGTCAATACACTTCCAGCTGGCGTTACCTGCATGGCCTAAAGGCTGGCCAGGCCCGTGTCGATCTGGACGGCAACCCGGGTGAGCTCTTGACCGAAGAGCACATCGAACATGCCAAACAGGCCCTCAAAGAGAGCAAAGAGCGTGTCTTTGCCAGCCGCCGCACCAATACCAAAGAGAAGGACGACAAGCCCAAACAGCCCCGTCGCCCGGCTCCTCGCAAGTCTGATGCCCCCCGCGCCGACAAGCCCAAAGCCGCCCCCAAGGCTGCTGCTCCTGCCGTCGACGCACCGCTGGTGAAAGTGGATGCCGCTACCCTGAAAGTGGATCAGGGCGTGCGCGTCGTACTGGGCAAGTCCCCCGTACCCGCCACCATCAAGGAAGTGACCAAGGATGACGTACAGGTTCAATTGCAGACTGGCATGATGTTGCGGGTCAAGTTCGAGCACCTGGTTCTCTAAGGAGACAAATGTTGAAGCATGGCGTAATTCGTTTTTCCCTCGTTGCCTGTAGCCTGGCGCTTGCCGGGCTTGCACAGGCCATCGAGCCGGTGCTCAAGGAAAGTGATTTGCCTGTGTTGGCTCAAGAGAGCCAACATGCTACGGCCAGCAAGCGAATTACCAATCTGTTTACCCGCTCCCATTACAAGCAGTTCAAGCTGGATGATGCTTTCTCCGCGGTTGTCTTTGACAAATACCTCGAGAATCTGGATTACAGCCGCAACCTGTTTTTGGCCTCTGATATCAGCCGTTTTGAAAAGTACCGTAACGGATTTGACACCGACCTCGAGAGAGGACGGCTGGCGCCCGCCTACGAGATGTTCAACCTGAGTCAGCAGCGGCGCTATGAGCGGTTCGAATACGCCCTCAAACTGCTCGACACTCCCTTCGATTTTACCCAGAAAGACAACTACGTCTTCGATCGGGAAGGGGCGCCCTGGCCCAAGGATGAAGCCGAACTCAACGAGTTGTGGCGTCAGCGGGTCAAGTTCGATGCCCTGAGCCTCAAGCTCAGCGGCAAGGAGTGGCCGGAGATCAAGGAGCTGCTTGGCAAGCGTTACAACAACGCCATCAAGCGGATGTCCCAGACCGAGAGCGAGGACGTGTTCCAGCTCTTCATGAACTCCTTCGCCCGCGCCATCGAACCCCACACCAGCTATCTCTCCCCGCGCAGCGCCGATCGCTTCAACACCGAGATGAACCTCTCGCTGGAAGGCATTGGTGCCGTGCTGCAGGCGGAGGATGACTTCACCGTCATCCGTTCCCTGGTGCCCGGTGGCCCGGCCGCCAAGTCCAATCACCTCAAACCCGATGACAAGATCACCGGGGTAGGGCAGGACGATGGCAAGATTGTCGATGTGATCGGCTGGCGTCTCGATGACGTGGTCGAGCTCATCAAGGGCCCGAAAGGCAGCAAGGTGAAGCTGGAGATCCAGCGCGGCAAGGGCGCCAATGCCAAGACCGAGCTGGTGGAGCTGACCCGTGACAAGGTGCGTCTGGAAGACAGGGCCGCCAAGTCCAAGGTGATCACCGCGGAAGGCAAGAAGATTGGGGTACTCGAGATCCCGAGCTTCTATGTCAACCTGCACGATGACGTCATCAAGGAGCTCTCCAGCCTCAACAAGCAGAAGATAGATGGTCTCATCGTCGATCTGCGCGGCAACGGCGGTGGCGCCCTGACGGAAGCCTCTGCCCTGAGCGGCCTCTTCTTCGGCAGCGGTCCCGTGGTGCAAATTCGCGATCACATGGGCCGGATCACGGTCAATGGGGACGACGATGGCAACGTCTACTACGGTGGCCCCATGTCGGTGCTGATCGACAGATACAGCGCCTCGGCCTCCGAGATCTTCGCTGCCGCCATGCAGGATTACGGTCGTGCCCTGATCCTGGGTGAGAACTCGTTTGGCAAGGGCACGGTGCAGCAACACCGCAGCCTCGCCAAGGTGTACGACTTCTATGAGCAGCCGCTCGGCCACGTGCAATACACCATCGCCAAGTTCTACCGGATCAACGGTGGCAGCACCCAGAACAAGGGTGTGGCACCGGACATCAGCTTCCCCACCGCCGTCTCGCCTGACGAGACCGGGGAGAGCCGGGAGTTCAACGCGCTGCCCTGGGACAAGATTGCCTCAGCGGGTTACACCAGGCTGGGTGATTTCAGCGGCATGCTGGCCAAGCTGAAGGCGGATCACGAGGCGCGGATCAACAAGGATCCGGAGTTCGCCTACGTGTTGCAGGACATCAAGGAGTATCAGGCTGACAAGGACAAGAAATCCGTCTCCCTGAATGAAGCCGAGCGGTTGGCCGAACAGGCCAAGCAGGACGAGAAGGCGCTGGCGCGAGCCAATGAGCGGCTGCTTCGTCTTGGCAAGCCGACGGTGAAGAGCCTGGATGATCTGCCCACCGACTTCGAGGCACCTGACGAGTATCAGGTCGAGGCGGCCAATATCACGGCTGATCTCGCCACTCTCAGCAAGAAGAGCTGATGGGACAACACTATGACAAGGGCGACTCGGGTCGCCCTTTCTTTTGCCTGAATGCAAACTATTTGACCCTGTTCGAGCCTTGTGACAGCCTCTGACACGTCAATAACAAAGCGTGGAAGCAACAATAATGACTGAACAACCTCAGGCCATGACGGCCAAGTATCGCCAGGATTACCAAGCCCCCCATTACTGGTGCGACAGCATCGACCTCGATTTCCAGTTGCAGGAGCCCCTGACACGGGTCACCGCCATCTCCCGCCTGCGTCGCAACGGTGAACACAAGGAGCCCTTGGTGCTGGATGGGGAAGGGCTCTCCCTCGTCAGCGTCACTCTGGACGGGGTGTCCTTTACCCAGTACGAGCAGGGGGAGAGCAGTCTGACCCTGTTCAACCTGCCGGCCGAGTGCGTGCTGACCATCGTCACCGACCTGGATCCTGCCGCCAACACGGCGCTGGAGGGGCTCTACAAGTCCGGCGACGCCTACTGCACCCAGTGCGAGGCGGAAGGCTTTCGGCGCATCACCTACTACATGGACAGGCCGGACATCCTGGCCCGTTACAGCACCCGCATCAGCGCCGACAAGGCCAAGTTCCCCTATCTGCTCTCCAACGGCAACAAGGTGGCGAGCGGCGAGCTGGACGGCGGTCGTCACTTCGTGCAGTGGCAGGATCCCTTCCCCAAGCCCAGCTATCTGTTTGCCCTGGTAGCCGGTGATTTCGACGTGGAGCGCAACCACTATGTGACCATGAGTGGCCGCAAGGTGGCGCTGGAGATCTTCGTGGACAAGGGCAACCTGGACCGCGCCGGTTTCGCCATGGAGAGCCTCATCAACTCCATGCGCTGGGACGAGCAGCGCTTCGGTCTCGAGTATGACCTCGACATCTACATGGTCGTCGCGGTGGACTTTTTCAACATGGGCGCCATGGAGAACAAGGGGCTGAACATCTTCAACTCCAAGTTCGTGCTGGCAAACCCCGCCACCGCCACCGACACCGATTACCACGGCATCGAGCGGGTGATCGGCCACGAGTATTTCCACAACTGGACCGGCAACCGGGTCACCTGCCGCGACTGGTTCCAGCTCAGCCTGAAAGAGGGGCTGACGGTGTTCCGGGATCAGGAGTTCTCCTCCGATCTGGGCTCGCGCGGGGTCAACCGCATCAACAACGTGCGCACCGTGCGTGGCCCGCAGTTTGCCGAAGACGCCGGCCCCATGGCGCACCCCATCCGCCCGGATGTGGTGATCGAGATGAACAACTTCTACACCCTGACCGTCTACGAGAAGGGCTCCGAAGTCATCCGCATGCTGCACACCCTGCTGGGGGAGGAAAGCTTCCAGGCCGGCATGAAGCTCTATTTCGAGCGCCACGATGGCTCGGCCGCCACCTGTGACGACTTCGTACAGGCGATGGAAGATGCCTCCGGTGTCGATCTCGGCCGCTTCCGCCGCTGGTACAGCCAGTCCGGTACACCCGAGCTCACCGTCACCGACGAGTACGATGCCGCCACCGGCACCTATCGCCTGCACGTGCGCCAGCACACTCCGCCAACCCAGGATCAACCCCAGAAGCTGCCGCTGCATATCCCGCTGGATATCGAGCTGTATGATGCGAACGGGGCGGTGATCCCGCTCCAGTATCAGGGGGAACCTATCGGCCAGGTGTTGAATGTGCTGGAAGAGACACAGACCTTCGTGTTCGACCAGGTGCCGGTGAAGCCCGTGCCCTCCCTGCTGCGGGACTTCTCCGCCCCGGTCAAGCTGCACCATGACTACAGCGACGAGGCGCTGGCCTTCCTGATGCGCCATGCCCGCAACGAGTTCGCCCGCTGGGACGCAGCCCAGATGCTGGTGAACAAGGCGGTGATCGCCGGGGTGGCCAGCGTGCAGCAGGGCCAGGCGGTCGCCGTTTCCGACTCCCTGCTGGCGGCCTTCGTCGCCATCTTCGATGAGGCCGCGCTGGATCCGGCTCTGAAAGCCGAGATCCTGACCCTGCCGGGAGAAGTCACCCTGGGCGAGCTGTTCGACACCGCCGATATCGACGCCATCCACCTAGTGCGAGACGTTATTCAGGCTCGTCTGGCCGAGGCCTTCGGCGTCCGACTGGTCAAGGCCTACGAGGGTCTGCGTCTGACCGGTTACAAGGTGGTGCACGAAGACGTGGGCAAGCGCGCCCTCAAAGCCGTGGTACTCGGTTATCTGGCTGCCCTGAACCCGGAGCAGGCCGATACCCTGGTGCGGGAACAGTACACCCAAGCGGACAACATGACGGACACCCTGGCCGCGCTGCAGGTGGCCAACGCCCATCTGCTACCATGCCGCGCTGCGCTGCTCGCCGACTTCGAGGGCAAGTGGGCCCACGACGGTCTGGTGCTGGACAACTGGCTGCGGCTGGTGGGGGCGAAACCCGCCGCCGACGTGCTGGAAGAGGTGAAGCAGGCGATGGCGCATCCCACCTTCAGCATCCGCAACCCGAATCGGCTGCGAGCCCTGGTGGGGAGCTTTGCCTACAACCAGGCGCAGTTCCACGCCGTCGATGGCAGCGGCTACCGCTTCCTGACCGATCTGATGATTGAACTCAACGAGGTGAACCCCCAGGTGGCGTCTCGCCTCATCACCCCGCTCATCCAGTTCAAGCGGCTCGATGCAGGGCGTCAGACGCTGATCCGTGCCGAGTTGAGCCGTCTGGCCGCGCTGGACGGGTTGGCGCGGGATCTGTTCGAGAAGGTGAGCAAGGCGCTGGCGCAGTAAGCCGGCGCCGGTGACGGGCAGGGGAGCCAGACTCTCCTGCCCGTTTTATTGGGGCCCCGACAATCCAGAGGAGGATGCCATGCGGCACTATATCTTTCACCTCGCCCTCAGCCGGGATGAGATCATGCTGATGTACCAGGGACATGCCAATAGGCTGGTGGTGCGTACCGAGCAGGGGCTGACCCTGGAGCTGGGACTTGAGAAGATCCGGCCTTTCGTCGCCACCAACGGGGTTCACGGTCGTTTTCGACTCTCCACCGAGGATGATCACCGCTTCGTGCGGCTAGAGAGAGTCAACTGATCCGGCTTTGGAACCGGACCCGGGCAGTCGGGATGGTCAATATCGGCGGTAAAACCAGCACAAATCGCTGCCGGCTTCCCCCAAACGCATAAATTAACAAAACACGAACATATTTCCGGGTAAATATCTGCTTTAAGTCACTATCTATCCGGTAAATAGGCTCACAGCCAGTGCGTTTTTCTGAAAATGAACGACTTGGCAAAATTTTTCACAACCCAAGCCGTGATCTGCCCCTTGTTTTTAACATCCCGTTATCACCATCGCTCGCCTTCCTTGATCCAAGACATTACACTTCGCAGCAACTCTGAACCGGCTGGCATCCAGGGTGGATGTCGCCGTGTCTGTGATGTCGTCCGATAAGGAAACTAGCAATGGCATTGAAAGACGCCCCTACCTCAGTTCTGCTCGAAAACGTTCTCAGCCTGATCCATCAGAAGTTGCCCAAGAAGAGTGCCTCTCTGGTGGAGCGCTTTGTTGCCAAGTTCTACGGCAACATGGCCAGCACCGATCTGCATGATCGCAATGACAGCGATCTCTACGGCGCGGCCCTGAGTCTGTGGAATGCGCTCAACCAGCGTACCGGTACCGACCCCTATATCCGGGTCTACAACCCCGAGCTGACCCGCCACGGATGGCAGTCTCCCCACACCATTGTCGAAATCATCCTGCAAGACTCCCCCTTCCTGGTGGACTCCATCCGCATGGCCCTCAAGCGTCGCGGCATCACCGCCCACATGATGCTGCACCAGCCGCTGCACCTCATTCGCGGGGAAGAGGGCAAGATCAGCGCCATCCTGACCCTGGACAACACCGCCGAGCAGACGTCGGTCGAAACCGCCTTCCTCATCGAGATCGATCACCTCACCAGTGAAGAAGAGATGGAAGGGCTCTGCGCCGAACTCAAGTCCGTGGCTGGCGAAGTGGCGCTGGCGGTGGGGGACTGGCAGCCCATGCTGGCGCGCCTGAACGAGATCATCGACGAGTTGCCAAAGCGCAAGAACCCGGTCAGCAAGGAAGAGGTGGACTCCTGCGTCGCTTTCCTCAAGTGGGTGGCCGCCCACAACTTCACCCTGATGGGCTATCGCCGCTACGACGTGCGTGCGGTGGAGGGGGATCACGAGATCCTGCCCCAGCCGGAGTCGAGCCTCGGCCTGATGAAAAACTCCATCAAGGATGAGGGCCAGCGCCTTGGCAACATGCCCGCCAGCGCCCGCCACGCGGCCTTAAGCTCCGATTTGCTGATCCTCACCAAATCCAACAGCAAGGCTCGCGTGCACCGCCCGGCCTATGTGGATTACATCGGCATCAAGCGCTTTGACGAGCACGGCAAGGTCGTGGGGGAGGATCGCTTCATCGGTCTGTATGCTTCCTCCATCTACAACACCAGCGCCACCCAGATCCCCCTCATCAGCCATCGCCTCGAGCGCATCATGGCCGCCTCCGGCCACGAGACCGGCTCCCACGCCTACAAGGCGCTGCTGAACGTGCTGGAAACCTACCCGCGCGATGAGCTCATTCAGGCCCGTGAGGAAGAGCTGCTGGCCACCGGCCTCGGGGTACTGGAGATGCAGGAGCGCGACATGCTGCGCCTGTTCGTACGCCGGGATGTCTATGGCCGCTTCTTCTCCTGCATGGTCTATGTCACCAAGGAGCGTTACAACACGGCGCTGCGGGTCAAGACCCAGCAGATCCTGCAGAAATATTTTGGCAGCAGCGACGAGGTGGAGTTCAACGTCTACTTCTCCGAAGGCGTGCTGGCCCGGACCCACTACATAGTGCGGGTCAACAATAACAACGTGGATGTGGATGTGAACGAAGTACAAAACAACCTGATTGAAGCCGCCCGCAGCTGGGATGACCGTCTGGACTCCGTCTTGCTCTCCCACTACGGGGAAGCCCGTGGCAACGCCCTGCGCCGCCGTTTCAGCGCCGCCTTCCCCCGCGCCTACAAAGAGGACGTGCTGCCGGGCTCCGCGGTGGCCGACATCATGGCCCTCGACGGTCTGAGTGAAGAGGCGCCGCTTGGCATGCAGTTCTACCGTGCCCAGGAGGAGGAGAACGATCGCCGGGTTCGCCTCAAGCTGTTCCACCGCGCCGAGCCCATCCACCTCTCCGATGTGCTGCCCATGCTGGAAAACATGGGGCTGAGAGTCATCGGTGAAACCCCCTACCAGGTACGTACCCCGGCGGGGGAGGTGTTCTGGATCCTGGACTTCTCCATGCTGCTGCGCGGCGATCAGCCGTTCGATCTGGCCCAGAGCCAAGAGCGCTTCCAGCAGGCCTTCGCCGCCATCTGGAACAAGACCCTGGAAGATGACGGCTTCAACCGTCTGGTGCTGGGCGCTGGCCTGTGCGGTCGCCAGGTCTCGGTGCTGCGAGCCTATGCCAAGTACATGCGCCAGACCGGTGTCTCCTTCAGCCAGTCCTACATCGAGGAGACGCTGACCCGCTACCCGGACATCGCCGAGCTGCTGTTCACCCTGTTCGATCTGCGCCTGAACCCGTCCATCAAGCAGGATGCCAAGGCTCAGGACAAGCTGCGCGAGCAGCTCGCCGCCAAGCTGGATCAGGTGGCGAACCTGGATGACGATCGCATTATCCGCCGCTACATGGAGATGATCGACGCCACCCTGCGCACCAACTACTACCAGCAGGACAAGGCGGGCAAGATCAAGCCCTACATCTCCTTCAAGCTGGCCCCCGCCAGCATCACCGACATGCCGCTGCCGCTGCCCAAGTTCGAGATCTTCGTCTACTCGCCGCGGGTGGAAGGGGTGCATCTGCGCTGGGGCAAGGTGGCCCGGGGCGGTCTGCGCTGGTCCGATCGCAAGGAAGACTTCCGCACCGAGGTGCTGGGTCTGGTGAAGGCGCAGCAGGTCAAGAACACCGTCATCGTACCGGTCGGTGCCAAGGGCGGCTTCTACTGCAAGCAGATGCCGGTGGGCGCGGCCCGTGCCGTCATCCAGGAAGAGGGCAAGGCCTGCTATCGCCTGTTTATCCGCGGCCTCTTGGATGTCACCGACAACATCATCGGTGGTGAGGTGATCCCGCCCCGTGACGTGGTTCGCCACGACGAGGATGACTACTATCTGGTGGTCGCGGCCGACAAGGGCACCGCCACCTTCTCCGACATCGCCAACGAAATCAGCCAGGAGTATGGCCACTGGCTCGGCGATGCCTTCGCCTCCGGCGGCTCCGTCGGCTATGACCACAAGAAGATGGGGATCACCGCCCGCGGCGCCTGGGAGTCGGTCAAGCGCCACTTCCGTGAGCTCGGCATCAACTGCCAGAGCACGGACTTCACCTGCGTGGGCATCGGCGACATGGCGGGTGACGTGTTCGGCAACGGCATGCTGCTCTCCGAACATACCCAGCTGGTGGGCGCCTTCAACCACATGCACATCTTCATCGACCCGACCCCGAATGCGGCCAAGAGCTTCGTCGAGCGCAAGCGCCTGTTCGAGCTGCCGGGATCGAGCTGGGAAGACTACAACAAGGAGCTCATCTCCAAGGGGGGCGGCATCTTCCTGCGCTCGGCCAAGTCCATCAAGCTGAGCCCGGAAATCCAGACCCTGCTTGGCACGGACAAGTCCAGCATGGCGCCGAACGAGCTCATCAAGGCGCTGATCTGCCTGAACGTGGACCTGCTCTGGAACGGCGGCATCGGCACCTATGTGAAGAGTGCCAAAGAGAGCGATGCGGACGTGGGGGATCGCAGCAACGACGTGCTGCGGGTCAACGGTCGCAACCTGCGTGCCCGCATCGTGGGGGAGGGCGGCAACCTCGGCTTCACCCAGCTCGGCCGGGTGGAATACGCGAGCCAGGGCGGTCACATCAACACCGACTTCACCGACAACGTGGGCGGGGTGGATTGCTCCGACAACGAGGTGAACATCAAGATCCTGCTCAATCAGCTGGTGGCCGCCGGTGATCTGACCCTCAAGCAGCGCAACCAGATGCTCTATGAGATGACCGACGACGTCGCCCAGATCGTCATCACCAACGCCTATCGCCAGTCCCAGTCCATCTCGGTCACCGCCTTCCGCGGCGCCGAGCAGGTCAAGGAGCAGCAACGCTTCATCCAGGGGCTGGAGCGCGAAGGCAAGCTGGATCGCGCCCTCGAGTTCCTGCCCAGTGACGAGGAGCTCTCCGAGCGGATGGCTGCGGGCCAGGGGCTGACCCGTCCCGAGCTCGCCGTGCTGGTGGCCTATGGCAAGATGGTACTGAAAGAGCAGCTCAACTGCCCCGAGGTGACCGACGAGCCCTTCCTCGCCAACATGCTGGTGACCAGCTTCCCGGCCCAGTTGCAGCAGCAGTTCGGGGCGGCCCTGGCCCAGCATCCGCTGCGCTCCGAGATCATCGCGACCCGGGTGGCCAACATGCTGGTCAACGACATGGGGCTGAACTTCGCCAGCCGGATGAAGGATGAGACCGGCGCCTCGGTGGCGGAAGTGGCCTGCTGCTTCGCCATGGCCCGGGAGGTGTTTGGCCTGGATCGGCTGTGGCGTGACATCGAAGGGTGTGACAACCAGGTGGATGCCAACACCCAGCTCGAGCTGATGTTCTACAGCCGCCGCATCGTGCGCCGCGCCACCCGCTGGTTCCTGCGCGCCCGCAACCGCAGCTGGAGCATCGGCGAGAACATCGCCTTCTTCCGCCCGGCCTTCGAGACCTTGGGGACCCATCTCTACGAGGTGATGGACGAGAGCGAAGTAGCCGAGCACCAGCAGGCGGTCGCCATCCTGGTGGCCAAGCAGGTGCCGGAGCACATCGCCCGTCAGGTGGCGCACATGAGCAGCCTCTTCTCCAGCCTGGATCTGGCCCAGATCGCCGCGGAGCACAAGACGGACATCCTGCGCGCCGCCAACGTCTACTATCGCCTCGGCGCCAAGCTGGATCTGCACTGGTTCCTCGAGCAGATCAACCATCAGCCGGTGGGCAACCACTGGCAGGCGATGGCACGGGCCTCCTTCCGCGAGGATCTGGACTGGCAGCAACGCAGTCTCACTTCCGTGGTACTGGAAGGGTGCAAAGAGCAAGGGGAATGCGCTACCATACTGGCCAACTGGATTTCGGAGCATGAGCAACTCTTGTCCCGTTGGACCCACATGTTGGCCGACTTCAAGACCTCCAGCACCCACGAGTTCGCCAAGTTCTCGGTGGCCTTGCGAGAGTTGAACCTGCTCCAGTTGAATTGCCGCACGCTTTAATCGCACACAGTGGCATCACCCCAAAAGCCCCGGCCAGTTGCCGGGGCTTTTTTTAAGGAGCAAACATGCTGTACCCCATCGCCAGGCATTTTCTGTTCAAACTCAACCCGGAGCAGGCTCACGATCTCTCCATCAAATATTTGCCCCGCCTTCTCGGTACGCCGCTCGATTGTTTCTTCCGCCACTCCCTGCCCAAACGCCCCGTCACTTGCATGGGGCTTAATTTTGCCAATCCGGTGGGCCTGGCCGCCGGCCTTGATAAAGACGGGGAGTGCATCGATGCATTTGGCGCCATGGGGTTCGGCTTTATTGAAGTGGGTACAGTGACTCCCAAGCCCCAGAGCGGCAATGACAAACCCAGGCTGTTCCGGGTTATTCCTGCCGAGGGGATCATCAACCGGATGGGATTCAACAACAAGGGGGTCGATCATCTGGTGGCCAAGGTTCGCGAGGCCAAATATCAGGGGGTCATCGGCATCAATATCGGCAAGAACAAAGACACTCCCATCGAGCAGGGCAAGGATGATTATCTGATCTGCATGGACAAGGTCTATGATCACGCCGGTTATATCGCGGTCAATATTTCCTCGCCCAACACCCCGGGTTTGCGTCAATTGCAATACGGTGAGGCGCTCGATGAGTTGCTGGCAGCATTGAAAGCACGTCAGCAGGAGCTCGCCGCCAAATATAAAAAGTATGTGCCCCTTGCCGTTAAAATCGCGCCGGATCTCAGCGTCGATGAAATAAACCAGGTGGCCGAGTCCTTAATCAAAAACCGGATCGATGGCGTGATTGCCACCAATACCACCCTCGAGCGCGACATGATTTATGACATGCCCCACGCCGCCGAAGCGGGGGGGCTCAGCGGTCGTCCTCTGCAGCACAAGAGCACGGAAGTGATCCGCCAGCTGGCCAAGGCGCTGGATGGCGCCCTGCCTATTATCGGCGTCGGGGGCATCGACAGTGCCATGGCGGCACGGGAGAAATTGGCCGCGGGTGCCACCTTGGTCCAAATTTACAGTGGCTTTATTTATAAAGGCCCGGCATTGGTCAAAGAGATAGTGACCCATATTTAAAAAATAACCGGTTACCCTTATATAAAGTTGCTCAATTTCTCGACATGGAATAAAGTCGAGTAACGGCTTAAGTAAGGGTAACCTCATGTGCATCCAACCCAATGACAATTGGCAATGGCATTATGACGCTCAGGATGATCGTCTGATGCTGGATTTATCCGATCGCATGATATTCGCCACCGAATATAAGGGGCGGCAACTGGTGCCTTGCTCCTTCACCACCCAGCCTTTTTGCGTGGACGATGCCGCCCTCTATTATCAGTTGATGGACAAGATCGTTGAACTCGATTGGAGCACACCCCATCAGGTTCAGCTGGTATTGAATGCCATCGCCGTCAGCCGCTTTTATAAACCACTGATGCCACAGAGCTGGTTCTTTAATGAACAGCAATCACCCTGTTCATTGGAAGTAGGTACCCTGGTGTGCATGCAGACCCCTCATGGCCGTGGTGAATTCATGGTGATCGAGGCGGGCGATCAGGCCAGCGTCTGTCTGAATCTGACCGATGAATTAATTTTGACCACCAGCAAGATATTGCCCCGCTTCGGGGTGATCAAGGTGATGAATAATCGCATGCAGGCAAGAGCGACCCAAGCGGCGCAATATCGCCAGGTCGGTTGATCAATAAATAGCCGCTCACTCAACAACCCGTCATTCAATCACTGGTCATCCGCTCTCGCGGGGATTTCCCGCATTTCTATCGCCTCTTTTCAATACGGCCCGGGCATTTCGCCGAGCGCCTCTTGTGGCGAGGGGCAATCCTTTCATCGGCCCCTTGTGTCATCCGCCCCCATACCTTCCACTGCCCATCAGCCATAAAACAGATCAGTTATGCTGGGCGATTGCGCGCAATCCACTTTGCAGGCTGCCATGCCGGTGAGAAGGTCAATATTGCGCTATTCCCGGCAGATGACGCCGAGGCGGCGCCCTTTATGTGCCGGTGGAGGCCAAGGTTCGGATGCCGAGTGCGGGCCGATAAGGTATAATGCGGCACTATTTTTATGGCATCCCCGTGAGCGTGATGAAAGAATTTTTTGCAACCTGCCCCAAGGGGCTGGAAAACCTGTTGGCCGACGAGCTGACCACCCTGGGCGCAGAGCAGGTCCGTGAGACCGTTGCCGGCGTGCATTTCAAAGGCGAGCTGGCCATTGGCTACAAGGCCTGCCTGTGGAGCCGTTTCGCCTCCCGCATCGTGCTGGTGCTGTCCGAATTCCAGATGAACGACGACCTGGACCTCTACCTCGGCGCCCACACCATCCCCTGGGAAGAGCACTTCTCCGGCACGGCCACCATCGCCGTGGATTTCACCGGTACCAACCCGGCCATTCGCAACACCCAGTACGGCGCGCTCAAGATCAAGGATGCCATCGTCGATCGCTTCACCAAGCGCGGTCATGTGCGCCCGGACGTGGACAAGAAGTCCCCGGACATCCGCATCATGGCGCATCTGGGCAAAGGCAAGGCCAACATCACCCTGGACTTGTCCGGCCCGGCCCTGCACCAGCGCTTCTATCGTCAGGGCACCGGTGAGGCTCCGCTCAAAGAGAACCTGGCCTGCGCCATGATCGCCCGCAGCGGCTGGGCAGGGGAGCCCATGATGGACCCCATGTGCGGCTCCGGCACCCTGCTGATTGAAGCGGCCTTCATCGCCGCCGACATGGCGCCGGCCCTGCGCCGCGAGCGTTTCGGTTTCGATCGCTGGCTGCAGCACGATGGCGAGTTGTGGCAGAGCCTGATGATGGAAGCCCAGGTGCGCGCCAAGCGCGGTCTGCAACGCTGCGAAGTGAAGCTGTTTGGTTGCGATGCGGACACCCGGGTGCTGATGAAGGCCCGCGACAACGCCAAGGCCGCCGGCGTGGCGCACCTCATCACCTTCAAGCAGGCCGATGTGACCCAGTTGCAGAATCCGCTGCCCAAGGCCGCCATCGAGGCGAGCGATGCCATGGCGCAAGGGGATCAGCCGACGGCGCCGGTGGGCATGCTCATCTCCAACCCGCCCTACGGCGAGCGCCTCGGCGAGTTCCCGGCGCTGCTGGAAGTGCACCAGGCGCTGGGGGATGCCCTGCGCCGCAGCTTCCAGGGCTGGCGCGTCTCCATTCTGTCTGCCTCACCTGAATTGCTGAGCTGCCTGCGCCTGCGGGCCGACAAGCAGTATCGCCTGTTCAACGGGGCGCTGGAGTGCCAGCTGCGCAACTACCAGATTGCCCTGGATTCCGTCGCCTCCCAGAAAGAGGTGGCCCAGGACTTCGCGAACCGTCTTCGCAAGAATCTCAAAGCGCTGGAGAAGTGGGCGAGCAAGGAGAACCTCGACTGCTACCGCCTCTATGACGCCGACTTGCCGGAATACAACGCCGCCATCGACCGCTACAAGGATTATCTGGTGGTGCAGGAATATGCCGCACCCAAGGACATTCCCGCCCAGAAGACCCGCCAGCGTCTGCTCGACATGGTGCAGGCCGCCATCAAGGTGACCGGCATGGATGGCGAGAAGGTGATCCTGAAAGTGCGCGAGCGCCAGGAAGGCAAGCAGCAGTACCAGAAACTCGGGGAAGAGCAGCACCGGATGGAGGTGCAGGAGTACGGCGCCCGTCTGTGGGTCAACCTCTACGACTACCTGGATACCGGCCTGTTCCTGGATCACCGTCAGACCCGCCGCATGCTGGGCCAGATGGCCAAGGGCAAGCGCTTCCTCAACCTGTTCGCCTATACCGGCAGTGCCACGGTGCACGCAGGCCTAGGCGGCGCGAGCGAGACCACCACGGTGGACATGTCGCGCACCTATCTGAGCTGGGCCGAGGACAACATGCGCCTCAACTCCCTGGTGGGCCGTCAGCACAAGTTCGTGCAGGCGGATTGCCTGAAGTGGCTCTCCGAGGCCGATGGCCAGTACGATCTCATCTTCATCGATCCGCCCACCTTCTCCAACTCCAAGCGGATGGACGAGAGCTTCGACGTGCAGCGGGATCACCTGGTGTTGATGCAGCACTTGAAACGCCTGCTGGCGGCGGACGGCACCCTGGTGTTCTCCAACAACAAGCGTCACTTCAAGATGGATCTGGCCGGCCTCGAGGCCGTCGGTCTCAAGGCGCAGAACATCACCGGCAAGACCCGGCCCAAGGACTTTGAGCGCAACCAGCATATCCACAACTGCTGGCTCATCA
The DNA here is from genome assembly GCF_054052485.1 of Aeromonas intestinalis. NCBI lineage: Bacteria > Pseudomonadati > Pseudomonadota > Gammaproteobacteria > Aeromonadales > Aeromonadaceae > Aeromonas > Aeromonas intestinalis. The sequence goes on along the minus strand of NZ_JBSTYK010000007.1, from coordinate 109,980 downwards.
CCCACGCCCCCGAGGGGAGCGACGCGTGATGCTGAGCCTGTTTCACACCGACGGCTGCCACCTGTGCGAACAGGCCTGGGCGCTGGTGGAGCAGGCCGGGCTGGCTGAGCGAACCCGTCGCTGCGACATCATGGCGGATGATGCCTGGCTCGCCGCCTACAGGGTACGCATCCCGGTGCTGCGCGATGAGGCGGGCCGGGAGCTTGGCTGGCCGTTTACCCTGGCGGATCTCGGCGCCTGGGCTGCGGGCGAGACAATATAATGTAGCGAAAGGGTGGGGCAAGGCAGCGCCTTCTTCCGCCCTTTGACCGTTAACAAGGATACTTCATGGCTTTATTAACATTGCACGACGCTTGTCTGTCGTTCAGTGACTTCCCGCTGCTGGACAAGGCGGAGCTCTCCATCGAACGGGGGGAGCGTCTGTGTCTGGTGGGTCGCAACGGGGCGGGCAAATCCACCCTGATGAAGGTGATCGCGGGGGAATTGCCGCTGGATGATGGCCGTCTGGTGCTGCAGCAAGATCTGAAAGTGACGCGCCTCGAACAGGATCCTCCCGCTTCCAGCGAACTGACGGTGTTTGACTATGCCGCAGAAGGGCTGGCCGGGGTCGGCGAGCTGCTCAAGCAATATCACCATATCTCCCTCGAACTGGCCCATGATCCGAGCGATGCCAACATCCGCATCATGAGCGAGTTGCAAGAGAAGCTCGATTACCAGAATGGCTGGCAGCTGGAGACCCGCATCAACCAGGTGCTGACCCTGCTCAATCTCGACCCCGACGTGACCCTCGACAGCCTCTCCGGCGGCTGGCTGCGCAAGGTGGCCCTGGCCCGGGCCCTGGCCTGCGATCCGGATCTGCTGCTCCTGGACGAGCCGACCAACCACCTGGATATCGAGGCCATCAACTGGCTGGAAGATTTCCTGAAAGATTTCCGTGGCGCCATCGTCTTCATCTCCCACGATCGGGAGTTCATCCACAAGCTGGCGACCCGGATCATCGATCTGGATCGCGGCGAGATCACCTCCTGGCCCGGCAACTATGACGAGTATCTGCAGGGCAAAGAGGAGTGGCTGCGAGTCGAGGAGCTGAAAAACGCCGAGTTCGACAGAAAGCTGGCCCAGGAAGAGGTGTGGGTACGCCAAGGCATCAAGGCCCGACGTACCCGCAACGAGGGACGGGTGAGAGCCCTCGAGGCGATGCGCATGGAGCGTTCCCAGCGCCGCGAGCTGCAGGGCAAGGCCAAGTTGCAGCTCGATGAGGTCAATCGCTCCGGCAAGCTGGTGTTCGAGACCGAGGGGCTGGGGCTGGACTTCGGCGATCGCACCCTGTTCCAGGGGCTGGACTTGCAGGTGCTGCGCGGTGACAAGATTGCCCTGGTCGGCCCGAACGGTTGCGGCAAGTCCACCCTCATCAAGCTGCTGCTGGGGCAACTGGCTCCCAGCCGTGGCAAGGTGAAGGGGGGGACCAACCTCGAGGTGGCCTATTTTGATCAGTACCGCGAGCAGCTCGATCCCGAGCAGACCGTGGTGGACAACGTGGGGGAGGGCAAGCAGGAGGTGATGGTCCGCGGTCGCTCCCGCCATATCCTCGGCTACCTGCAGGACTTCCTGTTTGAACCCAAACGGGCACGTACGCCGGTCAAGGCCTTGTCAGGGGGCGAGAAAAACCGTCTACTGTTGGCCAAGCTGTTCTTGAAACCCAGTAACTTGTTGATTTTGGATGAACCAACCAACGATCTGGATGTCGAAACGCTGGAATTGCTGGAGGAGTTGCTGACAGACTACCCCGGCACCCTGCTGCTGGTCAGTCACGATCGCCGTTTCATCGACAACACGGTGACCGGTTGCTGGCTGTTTGAAGGGGACGGGCGGATCAGCGATTATGTGGGCGGCTACGCCGACATGATGGCGACCCGGGCGCAGCAAGCCGCGCAAACGACCAGCAAGCCGGCGCCGAGCAAGACGCCAGAGCCTGTCGTGGTGACGAGCCCCGTGGCCACAAAAGCCAAAAAACTCTCTTACAAGTTGCAGTTGGAGCTGGATAATCTACCGGCCCGACTGGAACAACTGGAAGCTGAGCTCGATGCCCTGCAGACGGAGATCAACCACCCCGGTTTCTTCTCTCTGCCGGCGGAGCAGACTCAGTCCAAACTGGATGCATTGAATGCGGCAGAGTCCGCATTGGAACATGCCTTCTCCCGTTGGGAGGAGTTGGAAGCGTTGAAACATCAGGAATAAGGAAGTAGATGAAAAAGCAATTATCCATACTGGCCGTACTGGTCGGCGCCAGCCTCAGCGCGCAGGCGGCACAAGGCTCTTTCTTCACCATTGTCGATGTCTCTGACAAAGGGTATGCCAGCGGGATCAGCACCGATGGCAGCGGGCTCATCGGGATCAATGCCAAGAACAACACGGCCGAGTATTTCTCGACCGTCCAGTTTGCCGACTTCCTGGTGGATCGCTTCCGCTTTGAGCAGGGCTGCCTGCTGTCCAGCTCCGTCTGTGACTCCTTCTGGGATGACAACAGCACGGGCAACTTCGCCTACCAGTGGCGCGTCGATTTTCGTGCCAACACGGATCAGCGCAGCAACGTCGGCTATGTGGTCAGCAATGAGACCGACGGTCTGGTGACGGCTCTGGGAGAAACCCCTTCCGATCGCGTCGGCTACAAGATGGCAGGCAAGGTACGCACCGCCTACGCGGTCATCAATGATGGCAACCCCGTTGAGCTCAAGGATGCCGCCAGCACGCGCAGCCTGGCTCACAGCATCAGCATTCCGACCGCCATCAAAGATCTGGATGGTCAGTATCTGGTGACCGGGACGGCCGCTACGGGTCTGAATCATGTGGTCAATGGCGATTTCTATCGCTACTGCTTCGAAGGCAATGAAGATCAGTACGGTGACTACCGCTACTGCCCGGGGGTCGATACCCAGGCCAGCTTCTGGTTGTTCAACGGCTCAGGCAATCTGGACAAGCTGATCCAGCCGACCAGCTATGCCAATGGCCGGGACTCCGTCTTGCAGACGGCATCAGCCCTGGATGCGGCCAAATACAACGGCACCGTCTATGGGGTTGGGTATAGCTCCACTGGCGAATATGGCTCCGGTGATCTGGATGGCCGCAACCTGGCCAGCTACTGGACCCTGGATCTGGCCGCCGGTACCGTGGGCACCACTCAGGTGATCCCGCTGCCGGAAGGTCAACCGGGCAAAGATGATGCGAAGCTGCAACACAGCTGGGCGGTGGCGGTCAACGACAACGGCTACGTGATTGGCAACCAGCGCTATCGCATCAACAAGGGCCAGAACCGCCCGGTGGAGATGTTCCTCTTCAACCTGAACACCCCGACCACCTCGGCCGTGGTGCCCATGCAGGACAATCCGCTCTCCGGTTCCGGCTCTGAAGCTTCGGCCATCAACGATCACAACATGGTGGTTGGCTGGCGCGACTCCCGCCATCAGACCCAGCCGGTGGTCAATGGCACCAACCGCATGCAGGAAGCCTTCCTGCTGAACGCGGCGGCCCCGAACAACAGCTGGTATCTGAACGACCTCATCTGTGGTCAGGATGACGCGGGCAACAAGCAGTGTGCCCAGAACGGCAAGTTCTATCACATCGCCTATGCCAGTGGCATCAGTGCTGACGGCACCATCGCCGCCACCGCCTATCGCTACGATAGCGAGGATGATCTCAACAAGCGCACCAACGCGACCGTGGTTGCAGTGAAGCTGGCGCCGACCGTGAAAGATTACCAGGGCAACACCCCCGCCAACTACGTGGTGAGCAATGCCCCGGCCAACAACCAGACCGGTCAGGATGGTGACGGTGGTGGTGGTGGCAGCCTGTTCTGGCTGACTCTGCTGGCATTGCCATTCACCTGGCTGCGCCGTTATCAGCGCTAAAAAAGGGTGCCATTAAAAGTTAATGCAGTTCAGTATCTTGTGTCACATGGGCTGAATAGCATGGTATTTTTTGTTTGACCCTGCTCCCCCCCTGGGGTAAAGATGAAAGCGACCGGTGAAAACTTGGTCGCTTTTTTTGTTCCACGAAGAGGGTCGTAGATGATGAAGAGACAGAAACGGGACCGTCTGGAAAGAGCTCGCGCTCGTGGTTATCAGGCTGGCGTTGTCGGCAAACAAAAAGAAGCCTGTCCGTATCAATGCCTGGATGCCAGAGGCCATTGGCTTGGTGGTTGGCGCGATGCCATGGAAGGGCGAGGCTCAGGCCTCTTCATGAAGTAATTGATACTTCATCACTCATTGAAACAGGGAAGGGGCCACGATGGCCCCTTTACATTGCCGCTCGCATCAAGAGATGGATGAGCGCGGCAGAGACCGAAAAGGGGCCTGCAGGCCCCTTTTTGCACGATGTCAAACTCGCATCAGAAGGCGGTGGTGTCCTTGAACAGGCCCACTTTCAGGTCGGTGGCGCTGTAGATGGGACGTCCGTCCACTTCGACTACGCCATCGGCGATCCCCATCACCAGCTTGCGGTTGATGACGCGCTTGAAGGTGATCTTGTAGGTGACTTTCTTGGCCGTCGGCAGGATCTGGCCGGTGAATTTCACTTCACCCACACCCAGCGCACGGCCTTTGCCGGGGCCGCCTTTCCAGCCGAGGAAGAAGCCGACCAGTTGCCACATGGCATCGAGACCCAGGCAACCAGGCATGACGGGATCACCCGGGAAATGGCAATCGAAGAACCAGAGATCCGGCGTGATATCGAGTTCGGCCAGGATCTCGCCCTTGCCATGCTCACCGCCGTTGTCATTGATCTTGACGATGCGGTCCATCATCAGCATGTTGGGGGCGGGGAGTTGGCTGTTACCTTCACCAAATAATTCGCCACGGCTGCACGCGAGCAGCTCTTCACGGGTAAACGAGTTTTTGCCTTGTTCACACAGGGAAAGGCTGGGATTGGTGTCGTTATCTAGGGTCACGCTGATTATCCTTCATATGGGTCAAAGCCGGGCCAATTTAGCGTACAGTTGTTCGCTAAACAACTCCGATCTCTTTATTACAAGCCAAACAGGCGGCCAAACAGACTGCGCAGCAGCCCGCTCTTGGGTGCAGTGCCATTGAGTTCATCCAGCCTTTCCTGGATCCGGCCAAACAGGGTATCCGGCATGTCAGGCTCGCCCGCCACGCAGCCGGTGAGCAGCTCGATGGCTTCCTCCACATGATCCACCGGATGGATGTGGAACTGGCCTGCCTCGACGGCGGCAATTACCTCGTCGGACAGGTTGAGCTGCTGGGCGTTGGTGCCGGGCAGCAGTATCCCTTGCTTGCCGGTGAGGCCGTGGATCTTGCACACCCGGAAGAAGCCTTCGATCTTCTCGTTGACGCCCCCCACGGCCTGCACATTGCCAAACTGGTCGACGGCGCCGGTCACGGCAAAGTGCTGATAGATGGGCTGGCGGGCGAGGGCAGAGAGCAGGGCACACAGGCCGGTCAGGGAGGCGCTGTCACCGTCAATCTCATGGTAGGACTGCTCAAACACCAGGTTGGCCGAGAGGGGGGAGGGATTCTCTGCACCAAACTTGTTGGAGAGGTAACCGTGGATGATCATCATCGCCTTGGCGTGGATATGACCGGCGAGTTCCGCCTTGCGCTCGATGTCCGCCACGTCGCCATCCCCCAGGTGTACGGTGGCAGTGAGGCGCACAGGCTCACCGAAGTCATAGGGATGACCAGCCACCTGGATGACGGAGAGGCCGTTGATCTGGCCCACCTCCTCACCATCGGTCTGCAGCAGGATCTGGCCATCGATGACCCCCTGATCGGATTGCTCCACCAGATAGTTGAGGCGGTAATCCTGCTCCTCCAGCGCGAGCATGATGTGCTCGTCGGTGACGATGTCGGCTTCCATCTCCCGTGCCAGGCTGTCGGCCATGCGCATGAGGGCACTGAGCTGCACTTCTGACAGGGCGAGCCACTCCTGATGATCGCACAACCGGCTGGCATGACGGCACAGAGCTAGGAGGGCGGCCGGCGTAAAGTCCAGCAGCTCCCAACGCTCCCGCAGCCAGGCCAGATATTGCAGAAACGCTGGCAAGTCCTCTTCGATGTTCACCTCGGAGACCAGATCGGCCCGCAGGAAGATGCGCTCCGACATGTCTCTGTCCAGCATCTGGAACTCCGCCACCTCCAGTCGGTCTCCCACCAGGATCAGTTTGAACCGGATAGGGGTCGCTTCTGGCGTGAAGAAGGGGGTCAGAGTCTTGCCTTCCTGGTAGGCGTTCCAGTCCAGTTCTCCCTTGAACATGGCGTTCTTGAGTTTGAACCAGAGATGGGGCTGATCCAGCAGCTCATCGAGCTGCAAGATGAGATAGCCGCCATTGGCTTCACGCATCAGGCCTGGCTCCAGCAGGTGCTGGTTGGCATATACGGAGCCTTGTTCTGTCTGGTAATTGATGGAACCAAACAGGGTGTCCCAGTTCAGATCACGACCGTAAACGATCGGCGCCTGTTGCTCTTCATGATGGATCAACAGGTTGATGAGCACCGGATGCTGGAATTCGAGCCCTTGGGCGACATGGGCCGCCAGATCGGAGAGAAAATCCACGATCTTGGGGTCGTTTTCCTGCTTGCGGATGATCCGGGTGACCAATCGTTCGGCATCCAGATGATGGCTCATCAGCTTGAGCAGCTCACCAACCATCTCGCAGAACTCGAACCCGGTGCCAGGTTGCAGACGCAGCCAGATAGGCTTGAACGGGTTGTTGAGGTTTTCGGTGTAACAAAGATCGAACAGATCGCCATCCTTGCCGTTGGAGGCGGCGATCAGCGTCTGGCAGACATGTTCATAATCCGCGCCGGGAAATCCGTTGAGCAGCATGACCGGGCAGTCACCATCAAAACTGGCCAGCCTCTTGATGCCCGAAATGGCCCTGGGTTGCAGGGCTGCGAAAGGGATGGGTTCGAGTTCACTCAGGGCAGGAAACTGCTCGATCGAGAAAGCGGGTTTTAATTGTTCTGATGCTAATTCAGCCACTTAAGACATCCGGTCGGGGATAGGGTCAATGGTTCCCATTATACACAGTTCAATGGGTGGAAACAGAATACCCGAACACATCATTTAACATAATATACATTATGCGCGGTTAGGTCAGGCCCGGGGCTTGGCGCCAGAAGTACAGCCATACCAAGGGCTAGCGCCGCACTGGTGCCCTTGGTGTACTTTGCCAGGATGTCGTACCAAGCCTGTTTCAGCTCGGGATCTGTCTCGCGCACGGCAGCCAGACTTAACAGCACCTCCTGCACGTCCATTCCGATTTCCTGGGCAATCTTTTTTGCAGTCGCATCAGTGAGTTGCGCTTTACCTTTGGTTAGGCGGGATACGTGAGACTGCGTAAATCCTAAGTCAGCAGCGACTTCCTGAAACTGGGTGTACTTTTTGGCTCTCATGTATGCCTGAATCAGGGTGTTTGAGTCCATTTGCCTTTAACTCCTCAGTTTATCAATGGGCCTATCATAACCATTTTGGTAGCGAAAAGGCCCGTTGAAACTTAATTGGGAAATTGATCAAATGCACTTACCTACTTAGTCAAGTGATTGAGCTATGACCCACTTTAGCCCACAACAAACCGATTTGCCTGCGCTCCTGGAGCGTAAGGTCTATTGGCAGGATGAGCCCACGGGCGACATTTCCGCATCTGTGGCGGGTCAAGTCGAGATGTTCCGCGACCTGCATGAGCTGCGGATCTACCTGGTCATGACGTACCCCGATACCGCCTTTGAGCTGGTCGAAGTCACCGAAGAGACCTGGCAAGGCTTCTATGACCAGGGAGTGTTTTTCGATGACTGGTCATAGCGCCGTGATGCCGATAAATGGGGTTATCGGCAACAAAACCCTGATCGACTATCTGTCGTTTACCTGGGCTCCCGAAGAGCTGCGCCGAATGACCGACTTGGCCAAGCAAGGCGCACTGCTCAAGGCCATCCCGCGCTTTGAGACCTGCAACAAGGCTATCCAGGCCGCTTTCTCCGCTTTGCCAGTCGATGGCCTGCGCTACCTGTGGAAGCGCCCTGCCGGCTTCAACCCCCTCGCCCACTTCGACAAGGTGAGCGAGCGCCTGTGTGAGAAGGTCGCACCCAAGCCGCTGGCGGTGCCCGCCCCCTCCCCCGTGTGTACGCCCTCCATGACGGAAATGATGGAGCGTGCCCTGCACTCCGGTTACAAGTCCCGCGCCGACATGCGCAACGAGCTGAAAAGCGTTTGTGCTGCCCTCCTCGACTTCTCCGAGTTTGAGGTGGTGCCTGATGCGAAATACTGGCAGACCTATAACGACATGATCGACAGCTACGGCGTCCAGTTCCTGGATGCCCTCTGCTGCGCCGAGATCGATCTCTGGCTGGAAGAGCTGAATCAACGGATTGGGGTGCCCATCCCTGCCCCGCGATTCAGCAAACGGGATCGCCGCTCCGGCTTGCACGGTTACGCCCACTCTGCCGACCTGCTGTGTGATGGTCTGCCCTGTGGCCTCATCGGTTGGGGTGCGGCTAACCATGGTTGCATGGTGAGTTTTTCCGGCGTGGGTTGTGCCGCCCTGGATCTCCAGGCTTTGCACGATGTTATCTCTCACGTTCCCGGTATCCGCATCACTCGGGTGGATCTCGCCCTGGACGATTACCAGGGAGAGACCATTTCTTATCTGGAAGCGGTCGAGTCGGCCAAGGCGGGCCAGTTCCATCCGCAACGGGGCAAGGCACCTTGCTGGATGGCTATCGAGTCCGGCGAGTTCGTGCCCGTCGAGGTTGCCAAGGGCATCGTCAAACGCTACGGCCTCAAGCCCTCCAAGGGCTGCTCCTTCTACGTGGGCAGCCGCATCAATGGCAAGTGCGCCCGCATCTATGAGAAAGGCAAACAGATGCAGTCGGCGGATTTCCCGAACTGGGTGCGGGCCGAAGGCGAGCTGCACAATAAGGATCGCGTCATTCCCCTGGATGTGCTGATAAACCCTGACCCTTATTTCGCGGGCATGTATCCGCAATTTGCGTCCTGGTTGGAGCAAATCGCCTTGGTAGAGAATGAGCCAATCCGTATCACCACGTTTAAGAATCGCTTTAAAACCTCACGGGATAATGCGGTGTTCAATATGTCGAGAATGGCGGGCCGCCTTGTCAATTGGTTAGCGAATATTGAGGGGCTTTCCCCTGACAAGATCGTTAACCAATTAACAGCGCACCTGGAACCGTTGGATATTCCAGCGCGGTTAAGAATGCCATTACCGCCCGATATTATATCGGGTGACTATATGCTGCTATCGACCTAAACAAGGTTCTTCAACGAGGAAATAACATGTCTATTTTGTCCGGTGTTCTGGTCACTCGTGTGACCCATGGTTATGGTGTATCCCGTAAGTCTGGCTCTCCGGTGCCCTATGATTTCGCCCAGGTGGAATACCTGGCTCCGGCGAATAACGTCAACAAGCCGGAATGCAATATCACCTCCTGGGGTTATGAGGTTCGCCAATTGGCGCTGCGCAATGATGCGGCCACCATTAAAGAGCTGTCCGTCTGCCCGAAATTGGTGGCGGTGGATCTTGTCCTGGAAGCCGACCCCAGTAATCCGACCCGCAACGTGGTCGTTGCGTTCCAGGCAACCAAGAAGCCCCTTTAATCCGCCGCGCGTGAGGAGGAGGAGCGAGGGCGCGCAGCGACCGACGACGAGAGCGCGAGAATATGCTCTGTTTAGATATTACCGCTGAGGGATATACCAAACTCGCTCAGCCGGATAACTGTCAATATGTGCTCCTGACAATTCAGGAGCATTCCAAACTCACCGATATATCCAACTGGTTTCAGTTTGATATGACGGAGGTAGGAATAGCCTTTAGCTCTGGCATTGTTATATGGGCTTTAGGTTTAAAAGTGGGCGCAATTGCCCGAATAATCGTAGGTGCAAAAAGAGGATAAACGAAAATGCAAAATTATTTCCGCAATGGCTGTATCGGTGTTGCCTGCTCCCTGGCTGCGGTGGGGGCAAATGCGGCGGAAGGTGGTGCGGCTGCCGCTGCTGCTGCGGCTCTGGATGCGGCTAAATCCGATGTGGATATGACGGCTCCCAAGGTGATGATGGTCGTCGCCTCTGTGGTGGGCTGCGTTATCCTCCTCGGACTTATCCGCAAGGCCTAAGCCATGTCCCTGCTCATCGGGACGCTGTGGTTTTTGTTCTTTGTCGAAGGCTACAGATCATCGTTTTCGATATGACACAAGGCGGCTCCGGTCGCCTTTTTTATTGGGGGTCATGTGAGAGTCCTTTATTTGCTGCTCCTGGTGCCGCTGGGGGCGCTGGCGAGCTGTCCGGCGGGTATCCAGTTATCCAACGTGCCAATCAGCACGGCGCTGCCGTACTGCGTGAAATGGGAGTCCTCTACCCTGGGCGGCTGCGAGGTTAACTGTACGTCAATCTGTGTGGAGTTTCCGAACGATGGATCCAAGGGCCCCATGCAAACAACGGGTGCTGAATGCAAACTCGGTGGCACTGGTGGTGATGGCGGTGGGGAGACTGGCGGTGGTAATAATGGAGACGTTGGCGCTAATGCGCCTATGTATCATGCGCCTGCAATGTGGGTGGGCAATTCGCAAAGTGCTAATTTAGCCCCTGGCTTTGATTCTGTTTCGAAGAATATTGAGCGTTTAAAAAACTTGGTTGGACAAGCGGACGTCGCTACCCGATATGAAATGTCTTTTATGGTAAAAGACCTGGCTAAAATTGCCCAAAATACGTCAGGGATGAATGGTGGCGCTGGGAGCTATGGCCCCTTACTTTATGAAATGAATGCACATTTAAAATCTCTCAGTGAAAAGTCAGTGTTTGACCCTGGTTTTTGGAATGATAAGGATATTGCGCGAACCAAACAGCTTTCTGATATGAGGCAGGATATTTCTTATTTGGGTGGTGAGCTTCAAAATATCACTAATGCCCTGGGCAATGGCGGTGGCAGTTCTGGTGGTGGCGGTGGTTCTTCGTCGGGTGACACGGCGGCGATTAAAAACATGATGCAAACGGCCATGGGTTGGTGGGGTGGTACGCCTGGAAACCTGAGTGCTATTAATAGCCAGCTCACGGGGATTTCTAATAGTGTGGCTCCTATGTTTCCCATGCTGGAGCATTTCAATAAACAGCAGACGAATTTGCAAACTCAGATGGCGGGTGACTTGTCCGCAATTAAAGAGTCGTTGGGGAGTGGTCAAGGTTCTGGCGGTGAAGGTGGTGTGGGGATTGATTATTCAAAAATGCCAGGTGCGGCGGGTAATCCGTTACAGGTGGCAGGCGCTGAATATGAATCCGGCTTGTGCCAGGAAGGTGATAATTGCGCGTTTGACCTAGGTAATATAAATAAACAGTACGATGATAAAAAAGAAGAGCTGAAAGATAAATACAAGGCGATAAAGGATGAAGTGGCCGAGATATTTAAATTCGATTTGAGCGGTTCAGGTTCGGTGCCCAAATGCTTCGAGATGTATTCGCTATTCGGTAAATCCTATTCGGTATGTCCATCGGTGGGCGGTTATTGGGAAGCGTTAGCGGCCATCATGATGTTCGTATTTTACTTTCTCGCATTGATGATTGTTGCCAGGAGATAAATCATGGAGTGGTTAGGCGATTTGTTTGGCGGGTTATTCAATGACATATATAACCTTGCTGTCCAGGTAACGGCCTGGATTGTGGTGAAGCTGGCGATCCAGTGGGTTGAGTTCAAGCTGTTTATGCTGATGTTTTCCTGGGACGTTGCCAGGGAAATTCTGATTAACCTGCAATTTAGCGACTTGATCTCGCAGTCCTTTAATAACCTGCCCAACGATGTGCGAGACATATTGCTGTATCTGCACCTGGACAAAGGCTTGTCAGTGATTACTCAGGCGTTTGTGACCCGCCTCTTGCTCAATATGATGGGGTGGTGATCCATGTCCATTAAAATCCACCACGGCGCCCCTGGTTCTTATAAGTCCTCCGGTGCCATTCATACCGATGTGATCCCGGCTATCAAGGCGGGCCGCTTTATCGTTACCAACGTGCGGGGCTTCTCGGTGGAGCGTTGCCGTGAGGTGCTTGGCAAAGAGGTGCCAGATAGCTTTGAGGTGCTCTATATCGAGACGGAATCCCAGGAAGGCCGTGACCGCCTGGCGCGGTTCTATCACTGGGCACCCAAGGGGGCATTCTTCTTGGTCGATGAAGTGCAGCGGGTATTTCCGCCTGCCTGGCGCCAGAGCGATTTGGATGCGCTCGCTTTTCCTGGTGGGCCGGATAAAGCCAAGGAAGAAGGCCGACCGGAAACCATTGAAGTAGCCTTTGATATGCACCGTCACCATAACTGGGACTTTGTATTAACGACGCCGAACATCAAAAAGGTTCACCAGGTAATCCGCGCCGCTGCCGAGACGGCCATTCGCCACACCAATATGGCTGTGCTGGGGATTGGTGGCCGTTATAAGACCGTGCTTCATCTCTCCGATAACTCCGGCAGCTCTATATCCGATGTGCTGCAGGCCAAGCCATTTAACAAGGTGCCGAAATATGTTTTCAAGCTTTATGACTCGACTACAACCGGTAAAGTCTCGGATACAATCGCAGGCAGCTCGGTACTGCGAGATCCTAAAGTTCTCTTTATTCTGGCGGTGTGGGGACTCTGTTTATACTTTGGCTTCATCAAGCCTGAATATGTTGATGCTCCTGCTGAGGCCCCTGCGCCCTCTCCTACCGCTTCTGCGGCTCCTGATGCGGTGGGTGCTTCGCCCACTGCTGATGTACGTCCTAGCGGCGCTCCTGCTGCGTCTGCTGATGGCGTCCTTGCTGTAGGCCCGTTCGCGGGCTATCGCCTCATCATCAACTGCCATGTGCTCACCAAGAGCAGCCGAGACGTCTACAGCGTCGAATACTGCTTTGCTCTGCGCAAGGGCGACGACGAGCAAGCCATCTATGCCGAGGAGTGGCCGCAATACTTCGTCGACTTGAAGCCGATGACGGCCTGCCATGCGGTGATCCAGTACCAGGGGCAACCCGTGGATGTGTATTGTGACCCTGACGGGGATGCACTGCGCAAGCGGGTCAATGCTGCCCTCTTCGCGGGTCGGGATAATAAGGGGGCACCCAACGATGACCGGACATAGCAAGGTGGTCGAATATTGCTACAGCGACACTGGGTTTCTTATGTTAAAGACAGAGGTTTCAGAATGAATATGGTGCTGGGTGTTATCGTTGTTTGCCTGGATATTGCCATCCTAGTTGCCCTGGGGATGAACCCTGATTACTCCACAGAGGCTCGAATGGCCTGCCTTGCCCTAGTGGCGTTGTTATCACTGCCTCCCCTACTCTGGCTCTTTGGAGGCCACCTCATGGCGCTAGAGGCAAAGTGGCAGCACCACTGCCGCGCTAAACGCCGTGCTCGTGCTGCTGCCGCCCGGCTCAAAGGAGTTTAACCGGCAAGTCTTTTAATTATGGTAACAGTGACCGATAATATAATTATGGTAACGTTACCTTAAATGAGAACAGTGCAAATGACGGAGCTTCAGGACAGTCTCACTTCAGAAACAACCATCGTAAAGCGCCCTGTCGGCCGCCCTAAAACAGGCAAGGCGCTCACCCCAGCCCAGAAGCAAGCAGCCTATCGGGCCCGTCAAAAGCAGAAGTCGCCCACAATGGTTGAGCCAGTAGTCCAAGGCGGAATCCCCCTCGCTTTTCACCCTAAGACAGAAATACCTGCACCAGGCCTGTCCGTCGTTGTCCGTTATCGTGACCATGATAGAGCTTGGTACTCTTGGGGAACCCAATCGAATATGCTCATTGCTATCTTGCTTGTTAAACCAAGCCAGTGGCATACAAGAGAAGCGTTAACCCGCACTCGTGAGCTGGTTGTTGATTGGGCTTATGTTCCCGATGAGCTTCCGTATCCCTACTGCGTGTAGCTGGTACTCCCCTACCCTTTGAGGTGAAAATGGATCGTCCGATTAAGCTGTTTACCGTAAAAGTCGTCTATAGCGACCGAGTACCATTTGATCTGCATGGTGAGATGGAAAAGGGGAGTCTGTATATCTCCGTTGGTGGGCGGTTCTGCGGCCCCGGGGCGGCTGTAGCTCTCAAGAGCAAGAAATTGGCAGAATCGTATATCCAGGCATTGGCTGTTCGCAGAAAGAAGACTGATCCGCATTTTGAAGCCTTTGCATGTGAAGTCAGAACGACGAATGAGAACTTCATTGTCACGATCGCAAAGGATTCCCAAAAGGTGGCTGAGAAACTGGCTCGTTGGAGCTAGTGCTAAGGGGCATTGCCCCTATAAGGCGACACACCAAGGTTTATTGCCTGGAAGGTGGTAGGCTCGCCGAAACTTCTTTGGAGTGCCTCTGTGAGGCTGTGAACCTCCCCTTCCCTGCAAAACCGTCTTTTGAGGCTATCCGGCTCTGAGGGAGTACAGCGCCACAGCGCTCCGCGATGCTCCAGCAGCCCCCCCGTGTAGTAATACGGGGGGAATTCTATATACAGAGACTCCTAGTACCTTTGCAATATCGAGTACTGGTGTGTGTCTTTTTGTGAACAAGATCTATTTCATAGGAACAATTTTTTAGCCCCCCTTGAATCTTTCAGTTTAAACCACCAACTGTAGGTGATGCGCCTGTTAGTAGTGGCGTCCACCCTATGAAAATGGTGCACCTGAGAGGGTTAAGTTATGTCAGCAAAAGATGCGTTTTTTAAGCAAGTGGAAGACAATGTTGATGCCCAGAAGGCCGGTGAGATGGCTATTCAAAGGGATTTAATGGATTTTCAACGAGAGACAGAGATTTTGCTCCAAACGATCAGAACTTGGTTCGAAGGCTCGCCGGTAAAGTCAAAAATCTCGCTTAATCCGCATATGATGGAAGGTAAGAGAGCTGAATTTGAATCATTAACTTTGGAAAATGGTAACAAACACCTCACAATCACTCCTGAGGGTCTTTACTATTTTGGCATAACTGGTGTTCTTGATGTCACAATCGATAATCCTAATCGAGCCCCCAGACAAACTAAATTCAGCATTCATTGGAAAGACGCCATAAGCAAGATCTCTGGATGGGTGATTGTTGATAACGTGGTGCCAGCAAGTCGCGTTGAGTTCAATCAAGAGAATTTCTTCAGCCGGATTACGGCATTTGCTTAAGGAAACAAGAGAGCTGCTTCTCTATGAGCCACGTTTCTTGACTGCATTATCGAAAAGGGGGCTTTCGCCCCCTCCCCTGTCTAGTTGATGCCTAGCTTCTTCCTCCAGTAGAAAGCTACCATCTGTCGTTCTGATCTCTCCGCCTGGATGACGGCCATCGCCTCGATCCTTCGCCTGTCGTACGTTACACCGTTAGGTGCGACAAGGCAGTCATTCTTCATCCGCCAGCCTTCCCAGGCTTTGAAGATGGTGGGCAGCTCCCGCCCCGATGCCATCCGCATTAGCCGCTTACAGACTGGCGGGATCTCTTTCCCCTTATCCCAATTCGTGACTTGCCTCACAGAAACGAAACATAAATTTGCCGTCTCTTCCTCAGATAAACCGCACTCGAACCAGCGAAAAATGAAGTTTTTGGTCAACTCTCGTTCCATCCAAGTAAATACCTGATAAACCAGCAAAATTGCGTGGGCTGGCTTATCGGCAGGTTTCAGATGGGCATTTAACAAAACCGGACATTATGCGCGGTTTTTTATGGGAGACATATCGAGGGAGACGTCGACGCTGCTCGTAGACCACCTTGATGGTGTCTTGCTCTGGCTCATTCGTGCAGATGGCCCAGCGGTTTGCGGTTGGCGCTTTCGTGCCGTTCGCTGTGACCGGTATGCAAATACTTGGAGGTGGTGTCTATGCTGTCGTGGCCTGCGTCGGCTTGTACGTGGGACAGCGGCCGGCCATTCAAGTTGATGTCATGCGTAATGCCGGTGTGGCGGATGGAGTGCGGCGTCAGGCTGCGCATCTCGGCGGCATCCTGGTCAAAGCCATCCTGCTCGGCCAGATGAGCCGCTTGTTCGAGTACCGCCATCACCAGTTCTCGCAACTGACGGATCCCGAGGTTGGCATTGAGCTCACCCTGTTCACGACCGTGAGCCGCCGCCTTGTGGCGTATGAAGAGTGGCGTCTGATCGCCTGGCGCCGGCAAGGCAGGCAATCCTAAAAAGGTGCGATAGCGCTTGAGCGCATCCAGCAAGGCCTGTGACACCGCAACGGTGCGCCGCTTGCCGCCTTTGCTGCGCGGGATGAAATAGCCCCAGACGCCCGTCTTGGCGTCGCGCCGAAACTGGCTCATCACCGGGCTGAAACCGGGTCTGGCGGCGACCTCGGAGATCCGCAGATAACAGGCATACATCAGGCAGATGAGAAATCTGCTTCGCTCGTGCTGAACGGGATTTTCTTCTGCCAATTGTTCGGCCGCCTGCATGACATAGGCCCACTGCAGTTCGGAAAAGGATTGGCTCTGCTCCTCCTGCTGCGGCTGCACGGGGCGATTGACCCGTTGCAGCAACAGGGCGGGATTGCGATCCATGTACTCTTCCTGGACGAGGAATTGGAAGAAACTCGAGAGGATGGCGAGCTTGGTCTTCATGGCCTGCTCGCTTAAGCGGTATGGCAGCTCCCGCCCCAGTTCCCGCTTGCCCAGAAATGGCCGCCACAGGGGATTGGGCAGCCGCTCTCCCCACTCCTTGTCCTGCACGAACTGGGCGACGTTGCGATAAGCGATAAGCGTCGCCGGCGGCGCCTGGCAGTAGTCGAGATAGCGCATCATGATGCGCCGGGTAAGATCCTTGGGGCTGATGGCCAGCTCAGCGAAACACCAGTGAAAAAAGGTGGTCAGCTCGCTGCGATAGGTTTTGTAATTGTTTTCGCTGTGGCGCTGCTCCAGCAGCCAGTCGACGGCGAGCTCATAGACGAGTCCCGCATCCGGTACATTCCCCAGGCTGAGAT
Source organism: Aeromonas intestinalis (assembly GCF_054052485.1). Classification (NCBI taxonomy): domain Bacteria; kingdom Pseudomonadati; phylum Pseudomonadota; class Gammaproteobacteria; order Aeromonadales; family Aeromonadaceae; genus Aeromonas; species Aeromonas intestinalis. Next base: position 93,059 of record NZ_JBSTYK010000007.1, on the reverse strand, counting down.
TGGCCAGATACTGGTTGACCAGCGGGTTGCCCGCCTCCAGATGGAGCAGGCTATCGAACAGTGGCATGGCGGGGGGTAGAGACGGATGAGTCATGGCGTTCTTGTTGTTGAAATAAGGTGTGACAGGGTTCGAGCCTGATGCCGATAAATGGGGTTATCGGCATCATTGCCCGGCTTGGCGGGATCAATACGGGCCTGCCTCCTGGTGGCACCGCCATCACCGCGCTAGCGTTATTATTCAATGAATATGCAGGTTGGTTGGAAAATTTTCGGGGTAAATACCAATAAAAATGAATTTAAAAACTGGATATCTGAATAAACCACCCAGTTCTCTCCCCGTGAAGGCTTCTGCTGCCCGCCTCCCCCTCAGGCCACGCTCTTGAGGGATTTACCCTTGGGCTTGTCGGCAGAGATAGCCTCGCTTTTCTCATCCCTGGCGGGGATCCCCTGCCCTTTGCCGCCTCGCAAGACGCTTTGCAGCAGATCCCGCTGCTCGGCCAGGTAGAAGGCCAGCCCCTCTTGCTGCTCCGGGGTCAGTTCCACCGGCGCAGTGGCCAGCACTGTCATCAGTTCGTCGGCGGTATCCAGCAGCTTGTCATAGGCATCCGCCTCTTTCTTGCTGGTAAAGGTCATCTTCTCCACTCCCCCACGCACCACTACATACTTGATCTCAACGGCCATGATGGCGTCCTCCTCATGATAGTGAGATAATTATATGTACGGATATACAGTGTTTGCAAACAGCTATCCGTTCCAAGGCACTGACGGCGATCATCTAGGCCCTGGCGGGATCCTGATGACGGGCGGACAAGACGCGTCATCCCCCCGGTATGCAACATGCCGACACACTTTTCTTGGGGCAAGGCGTTGCCCGGGCAAGACAGTTGGCTGGTTTTAGGGTAAATTTTGTCAATTCCTTCAACAGGTTGAATTGTATGTCGGAGACCCGTTCCGTGACCGTTTGCCCGGCCTGCGACTTGCTGATCGAACGCAAGTTATTGCCGCTGCGCCGTCATGCCCATTGTCCCCGTTGTCATCAGCACCTGTATGGGCGCTACGCCTTTCGATCTTCCCAGTTGATGGCGCTCACCATCACGGGGTTGCTGTTGCTGCCGTCGGCCTTCTTCGAGCCCCTCATCTACCTGCGGCTCGCGGGCGTCAACTCGGACGCCAACCTGCTCAAGGGCATACTGGTGCTGTTTGAAGAGCGCGAATTCTGGGTGGCGGGCTTGGTACTCTGGTGCGCAGCTCTGGCGCCGACGGGCTTGCTGCTCGGGATCTTCACCCTCGCCTCCGGCCTTGCCAAGCACTGGCACATACTGGCGCCGACCTTGAAACTCGTCGAGGTGTTTCGCCACTGGGCCATGCTGGAGGTCTACATCGTCAGCCTGCTGGTCGCCCTGTTCAAGCTCATCGACATCGCCGATGTGCGGTTGGGGGGCGGCTTGTTGAGCCTCGGGATCCTGATGCTGCTCAACATGACGCTGCTGATCCTGTTCGACCCCTCCCCCTACTGGGAGAAGATTGCTCTGCACACCCCCTCACAGGAGCCGGCCCATGAGTCAGACCAGCGCCCGTGAGCTCGGGCTCTGCCGCTGCCACACCTGCGGCCTGCTGGTGTGCTATCAGAGTGGTGCGAGCTGCCCGCGCTGTCACAGCCATCTGCAGATGCGTATCCCCCGCTCCCTTGCCTGGTCGTGGGGGCTGCTGGCGCTCGCCACCTTCATGTTGCTGCCTGCCAATCTGCTGCCCATCACCCACTTCTACAACAAAGGTTTACTGCAGTCCGATACCATTTTCAGCGGTATCATGGCGCTCTATCGCAGCAAGATGTCGGGGATCGCCACCATAGTGTTGACCGCGAGCATCATAGTGCCCATCGGCAAGATCCTGGGACTGGGCTGGATCTGCTGGCAGTTGCAACGAAGCAAGCCGGTGCGGCGCAAACGCCAGCTCATCATGTATCGTATCATCGATTTCATCGGCCGCTGGTCCATGCTGGATCTTTTCGTCATCTCCCTCATGGTGGCGCTGGTGGATCGGGGCGTGTTGCTCAACGTGCGGGCTGGCCCCGGCGCCACCGCCTTCGCCGGCGTGGTGGTGCTCACCATGATGTCGGCGCGGATGCTGGATACCCGCCTGTTATGGGACAAGGCATCTCGCTAGTCTATTTTCGTCTGTATCGGATGTGCTGTTACCACGGCCAATGTAAGGAGTCGGTATGATCGGGGCTGAACCCGTCATTGAGAAACATCGCTGGTTATCCCCAGTCTGGTTATTGCCCGCCATCGCACTCTTGCTGGCGGGGGGCTTCCTCTACCAGCAGTGGAGCAACAGCGGTCAGCTCATTCGCATCAACTTTGCCCAGGGCAACGGCATCTTGCCGGGCAAGACCCAGCTGCGCTATCAAGGGGTGGCCATCGGCGTCGTGCAAGAGCTGGAGCTCGCCGCCGACGGCCGCAAGATCGCCGTGCTGGCCAAGGTGGACAGCCGCGCCCGTCCGCTGATCCGCAAGGGTTCCGACTTCTGGCTGGTGAGCCCCAAGGCGTCGCTCACCGAGATCTCCGGCCTCGACACCCTGGTCTCCGGCAACTACATCAACCTGCAACCCGGGCGGGAGAACAACCCGCAAGAGGATGAGTTCGACGCCATTGACGGCCCTCCCCCCGGCTATCAGGCCCAGGGGCGCACCCTGCATCTGACGGCCGACTCCCTGGGGTCGGTGGGCATTGGTGCCAAGATCTATTTCCGCGGGCTGGAGGTGGGCAGTGTCATCAATACCCGCCTCGGTGAGGAGAACCAGAACGTGATCCTGGATCTGGTGATCGAGCCGCGTTTCGAACATCTCATCAAGACCGACACCCGCTTCTGGAACATCAGCGGCATCAAGGGCTCCTTCAGCCTGGAAGGGGTCAAGGTGGAAGCCGGCAGCCTCACCTCCATACTGAGCGGCGGCATCGCCTTCGACTCTCCCAAGGGCTCGGCCTCTGCCGAGAAGGGCCAGAACTTCACCCTCTACAAGGGGCTGGCCGAGGCGGCGCGCGGTGAGCGCATTCAGATCCAGGCGGGCTCGCTGCCCATCAAGGGAGGGATGCCCATCCTGTTTGAGGGCATCGAGATTGGCCGCATCGATCCCATCCGCCTGACCCAGCAGGGCCGGGAGGTGACGGCGCTGATCAATCCGGAGCAGGCCTTCAGGATGACCGGCAAGAGCCGTCTGGTGTGGGAAGCGATCTCCCTCTCCCCCTCCGGCCTCAAGCATGCGGATCGCCTGCTGGCCGGTCCCGCCATTCGCCTGGACTACGTGGCCGGTGAGCGAGTGCATGCCATGACCCTAGAGAGCCAGGGACAAGTGGGCGGCATCCTCCTGACTCTGCAGGCTGACGATCTGGCGGGTCTGAGTGAAGGGGCCCCGCTCTGGTTCAAGGGGCTGCAGATAGGTCAGGTGGGGCCGCTCAGTCTGGATGCCAGCGGCAATGCCAGGGTCGCCCTGCGGGTGGAAGAGGCCCATCGCGCCTTGCTGAATCGAGCTCGCTTCTACCGCGCCTCCCCCTTGCAGGTCGATGCGAGCCTCGCGGGCATCAAGGTTGATACCAGCCCGGCCAGCGCCTGGCTCGGCGGCGGCATCAAGCTCGTTCAGGCGCCCTCGGGTGAGCGGATCGATCGACTCTACCCCAGCGAAGAGCTGGCGCTGCTCGGCAGTCGCAATGCCAAACCGGCGCGCTGGTTGCTGCGGGCCGACCAGGCCGACGGGATCGGCATCGGCTCCCCTGTGCTCTATCTGGGACTGGAGGCGGGTCGGGTCAAGGGGCTCAAGGCCGACGCCAAGGGGGTCGAGATCGCCCTCGAGATCGATGCCACTTATGCCCCCCTGCTCAGGCAGTTCCCCCAGTTCTGGAAGAAGGCGGCCATCGACGGCAAGATCCGGCTCGACGGCGTGCAGGTCAAGATGGGCAACCTCGCCACCTTGCTGCGCGGGGCCATCGAGTTTGACCGCCTCGGCACCGGCCGCAGCAGCCACCAGCTGTTTGACAGCAAGGAGCAGGCGCAAACCCAGGTGCGAACGCTGACCCTGGTGGCCGAGAGCAATCCGGGTCTGGGGGTCGGCAGTCCCATCCGCTATCGCGGGGTGGATATCGGCAAGATTGAGCAGGTGTTGCTGGATCCCTCCCTCGGCCAGGTGAGCTTCAAGGCGGAGCTCGACAACCAATATGCCGATCGCTTCCTGCAATCCGGTGCCCGCTTCACCCTGGTGCAGGCCAAGCTGGGGCTGGGGGGCGTTTCTCACCTCGATACCCTGATCAAGGGCGCCTTCGTCGAGGCGAGTCCTGGCCAGGGCGCCGGCAAGGAACGTTTCCCCTTGAGTCAAAGCGGCCCCACCGGCCTGGCCCTGACCCTCAAGAGCCCTTCCGTCAGCGGGATCAGCGTCGGCAGCCCCTTGCTGTTTCGCAAGCTGGTGGTGGGCAGCGTGACCCAGGTCGCCCTGGCCCGTGATGGCAGCGAGGTGCTGATCGATGTGAGCGTCGACAAGGAGTATGCCCATCTGGTGCGGGCCAACAGCCGCTTCTGGAATGTCTCCGGCGTCAAGGCGGACATCGGCCTCACCGGCGGCACCATAGAAGTGGAAACCGTGCAGAGTCTGCTGGCCGGTGGCATCGCCTTCAACACGCCGGAGCGGGAGATGGGCCCCACCGTCAAGGGTGGCCACAGCTATCCCCTTTACGGCAAGGCGGAGAAAGAGTGGCTGGAGTGGAGCCCCCGCATCCAGCCTTGATCCTCTCCTGCTTGAAGAAAACCGGCCTCTGGCCGGTTTTTTATTGAGTGGAGGGTCGCTGCACCATGAAAGTGGCCTGAAGAGGGTGCGCTCCCTGTGATAAGATGTCGCCCCTTGTTTTGGGTCCGCGAGATTGCACCGTGCACGACAACACCTACCTCCCCGATCACTTCCTGCGTCATATCGCCGCCATCATGCCCGATCACCTCTCCATGGATGAGTTCGTGGCGAGCTGCCGACGACCGCTGCGCCGCAGCATCCGGGTCAATACCCTCAAGATCGGCGTCCCTGAATTTGTCTTGCAGATGCAGCAACTGGGCTGGCAGCTGGATCCCGTGCCCTGGTGCGAGACCGGCTTCTGGCTGAGTCGAGAGGACGAGAGCGTGCCCCTTGGCAACACCGCCGAGCACCTGAGCGGCCTCTTCTATATCCAGGAAGCGAGCTCCATGCTGCCGGTGACGGCGCTCTTTGCCAGCGACAAGGTCAAACGGGATGGCATCTTGCTGGATGCGGCGGCGGCGCCGGGCTCCAAGACCACCCAGATTGCGGCCCTGATGAACAATCAGGGCATGCTGGTGGCCAACGAATACTCCAGCAGCCGCCTCAAGGTGCTGAGTGCCAACATCCAGCGCTGTGGCGTGACCAACGTCGGCATGACCCATTTCGATGCCAAAGTCTTTGGCCAGTGGTTGCCGGAGACCTTCGACGCCATCCTGCTCGACGCCCCCTGCTCCGGCGAAGGGACGGTGCGCAAGGACGACGATGCCCTGCGCAACTGGAGTCTGGCGAGCATTGATGAGATAGCCGCGGTGCAGGCAGGACTGCTGGAGAGCGCTTTTCATGCCCTCAAACCCGGCGGCGTACTGGTCTATTCCACCTGCACCTTGAGCACCCAGGAGAACCAGGCCATCTGCCAATCCTTGCTGGATATATTCGGCGATGCCCTGAGTTTTGACTCGCTCGCGGATCTCTTTCCCGGTGCGGACAAGGCCTGCACCGCCGAGGGTTACCTGCATGTCTGGCCCCAGATCTTCGACAGTGAAGGTTTCTTTGTCGCCCGTCTTCGCAAACACCATTCGGTGCCCAACCCCCTGTTCAAACCGGGCAAGCTCGGCAAGTTCCCTTATCTGCCGCTGCCGGCGAAAGAGAGTGAGCCCATGGTGCGCGAGATCGAAGCCAACTTCGGGGTCGCGCCCCGAGGCGTGCTCTATGGGCGTAACGACGAGATCTGGCTCTTCCCCGAGGTATTCGGGGAGCTGCAGGGCAAGCTGCGCTTCGATCGCATCGGCATCAAGCTGGCGGAAACCTTCAAGAAGGGGTATCGCCTGACCCACGAGTGGGCGCTGGCCTATGGCGGCGAGGCCACTCACGGGGTGGTGGAGCTGGATGCGAGCAATGCGCGGGAGTACATGATGGGGCGGGATGTCTGGCCGGAGCAGGCGGCAGGATCCGGTGAAGTGATTGTCCGTTATCAGGGACAGCCGCTGGGCATGGGGAAATGGGTCGGCAGTCGGGTCAAGAATGCGCTTCCTCGTGAGCTGGTGCGCGACAATAATCTATTCAATACGTGACTACCAATCGCCTCAAGCCGCGCCACAAAAGGGATTGGGTGTCGTCTAGCTGCTGTTAAGGTTTCACAAACCCCTCTTGCTATATCATGTCAAATGGTGGCCCAAGTGATGGCCCAAAATGACGAGATGAGGCATATGGCCGAGGTAGACAAGTTAAATACTGATCGAGAGATCGCCGGGGCTGTGCCTACCGAGGGCAAGGCATCGAGCACGTTCTCTGTTAAGTCGAAACATGGTGGTGGGTTGCGGTTGGAGGTGCGCAAGTGCGGGGCTCGCCGGTTCCGTTACCGCTTCCGGTTGGCTGGTAAACAATGCGATATGGATTTTGGTTATTACCCTGCCACCAGCTTGAAGGCTGCCCGCGAAAAACACGAGCAAGCCGTTACGCTGGTGAAACAGGGCATTGACCCAAGGTCTGTGCTGGAGGCCGCCAAGGTCAAAAACCTTGCGATGCCGACGCTGAGGGAGTTGTTTGATGAGTGGTTGCCGACCAAGACCGCCGCCAACGCTAAACCTAAACCTATTTCTCCGCGTACAGCTAAAGACTATCGAGAAGCGTTTGAGCTGCACCTTGCTCCTGCGTTGGGCAAGGTTCGAGTATGTGATTTAACTCGAAGCGTTTTGTTCCGTCATTTGGAGCAGATCGAGGCAAAAAATGGCACTCGCCTTGCCCTCGGCTTGCTGGGACAGGTTTTAGATCGCGCCGTAGACCTTGAATATATCGACGCGAATCCCGCCCGCAGCATAAAACCGGCGCGAGTTGGCGGGTCTGCTGGGAAGCCAAGGGAACGCTGGCTAGAAACGGATGAGTTGCGCCTGTTGTGGCAGGCTTTGGAGCGGGCCACCAAGGGACCACTTGGTGGGACAACCACCCGATCCACCTCCTTTGTCGTTCGACTGCCTGCGCCTGATTCTTTTTACTGGTGTTCGCCGCACCGAAGCAGCCGAAATGCGGTTTGATCAGATCGACGGTGACCGCTGGACGATACCCGAAACCAAAAACGGGCGCGCCCATGTGATAACGCTTCACCCGCTGGCGCGGGAAATTGTCGAACGCCGAAGGGCTCAATCTAGTAGCCCTTGGGTGTTCGAGTCCACCAGCAGCACAGGACAACCAATTGACCCCAACGCTACCACCAAGGCGCTAATTCGCATCCGCGAGCGCTACCTTGCCGAGCTGGAACCATTCACCGTTCACGATCTGCGCCGAAGTGTATCGACCGGCTGCGGTGAGTATTTGAAGGCTCCTGAACGGCTGGTGGAAAAACTTCTGAATCACCAAGGTGCTGACAAGCTGGTGAGAACTTATCAGGTAGGCGGGATGGTTGAAGACCTGCGCAAACTTTGGCTGGACTGGGGCGATCATCTGCTCAAGAACGTGATTCAAGACGAGGCGACGGCAGTGCCAGTGCCGGATAACGTGGTAGCTATTAACTTTGGGGGCCGTAAGTGATGGCGCATAAAGATTTGCCTTTCATGGCGGCGACTCAAGTCGTGGCAAGGGAGAGGCAGGAGGCAAATATAGCCACCTTGTCGGCAGACTTGGAAAAGTGCGATCTAGAGGATTACCACGACTTGATAGACCACGGCGGCCCCTATGGTGATAGCTTGAGTGATCGATTGTCCCGCTTCGTTTGGGCTGTAGGGGCTGGAAAGCAGCCGTCCGCTGAACTGTTACTACTTGTCGCAGGTGGTGTTGCTGCAAGCCTCGATAGTGGCAAGTTGGCCCCTTGGTCGAAAGCTGGTGTCGGACGCCCCAAAGGTATTAGCAAGGATCGCTTAGCCGCGATTGCTGAAGTGCATTTTTTCAGGCGTTTGCTACCTAACTATGACCAGCGAAAACCAATGCCGTTGTCTGCGCTTGCTGCTAGGCGGGGGTATGCCTCAGAAAAGAGTGTTCGTGAGCTTGAAAGTGAATTGGTGCCCACCTCTGTTCACGATAGGCATTATTTTGCAGACACCATTAAATGGTTGGTGATTTGTGAGGGGCTTGGACCTGTCCGCTACAGCATTAGCGATGACGCCTTGGTGCCAGAGTATTGGGATCCTAGAATCAAGCCGTGATGGAGGGGGAAAATCTTGGAATTTTCCCCCCCTTCATTTCCGTGATCGGATATCCCTTCACTTTTAAAGTGCCCTCGTGAAATCAAATCGATACCAAACGAGAGCAAAATATCATGAGCAATGAAAGCAAGCCGTTTGCCATGTTCCGTGGCGCTGTGAACGGCGAAAATAAGTCCCTCCTGCTGACCGATAAAGAGCTTGCCGCCGAGCTGAATGTCTCCCGTCCTACCCTGTGGCGTTGGCGCAAAAAAGTTCCTAATTTCCCTCAGCCCATCAAAATTGGCCCCCGTGCCGTTCGTTATCGTCGCACTGACATTATTGCCTTTATCGAGGCTGGCGGGGCGTCTTAATCCTCTCCTTGGAATCTGTAATCCGGACAGATGTCGGAGCTGAGGAAAAAGCCGATTGTCGATCTGCGATTGTCGAATTAAGGCCCGTCCATAAATGCAACAACCCCAGTAATGGCATGGGTTTGCGGGGAGCTAGCTTTCTGATTTGATGTAGAGAATCGCGCGGATCTAAATAATACCGTCATAGAGCCCAGCCCCTAGAGCAGTGAGATTTAGAGGTTATTCATGCCAGACCACATTGGCCTTACTAGCTCGATTCAAGCAGCTAGACAGGTTGGAACGAAGCGCAAACAGGGGAAGGTTTACGGCGCTATCACCAAGGACGAGCAGATCGAGATTGACGGATTGAGCTATCCGATAAACAGCGCCAAGAGCGGCTGCCATGTGGAGTGGCTCCAACGCCTGATCCGCCATGCCGTAGCAGTCGAGCAGGTTTATCAACGGGTGCTGATCGTGCGGTTGGAGCTGCGCAACCCGCCCGAGGGTGGCGACAACAAGGCGATCCGGGCTTTCATGGACAAGGCCAGCAAGGCGATCCGGGGTAAGTACGACCACAAGGCCGGGTACATGTGGGCGCGGGAGCAGGAGACCGCCAAAGGGCACCATTACCACGTTGCCCTACTGCTGGACGGGGATCGCGTGATGGCCGGGCAACCCGTGTTCGAGCTGGTAGAACCGATCTGGCGCAACATGGGGGGCAGCCTAGCCAAGGCCAAGACCAAGAAAGGGGCCGAGAACCTGCCCTATTTCATGATGATCGGGCGTGGAGCTGCGCCGCTCACAGACGCGACCTACTGGCTATCGTACCTCACCAAGCCGAGGGGCAAGGGCTACCGCGCCGACTACGCCCAGGACTTTGGAACCGCGCAACTGTCCACCGCCGCGAAGCCAGCGAAGAAGGCCAAGATCGTGAAGGTGGCCCCGATCAGGGGCTGGGTGCCGTCGCATCACTTCATGTTGATGGGGAGCGGGATTACGTTCGGCCAGTTCATTGCCAGCGGGATGGATAAGGCGGCGGCGAACCTATGGGGGCCGGATATGAACCCCGGCGCCATTGGGAAGGTAGTGAATGCGGCAAAGGAGACTGCGCGGCGCATTGTGTTGCGTCGTCGTGGGGACGAGTACCGGAATTATCAGGCTCTGCGTCGTCGTCGTCTGGCTGCTGACAAAGCCAAGGTGATCGCCATGCTGCTAACTGGGGCGACACTCCAAGAGACAGCCGACAAGCTGGGGGCGTCCTTTCGCAATGTGGCGCACTGGTCGCTTACAGACCCGGCAGTGATCGCCAAGCGAGAGGCCGAGCAGGCGGCGTATGAGGCTAGGCAGGAGCAGGCCCGCGAAATGTTCAAGCAGGGGGCGACTCTGGAGGCCGTGAGGGTCGCCACTGGGTTGAGGAATGACAAGGTGATCGAGATTCGCGCCGGTCTGGGCCTTACCGGCAAGAAGCCGCTCAAGAGGGCCGAGGGGCTGCGCCTGCTGGCTGCTGGGCATAGTTCGTCAGAGGTGGCGGAAATGCTTGGGGTGTCCAAATCGACGGCGAACGAGTGGCGTAGTGAGGCCGGGATCGCAGGGGTAACGACACAGCACACGCCAGAGACGCGGGGGGCAGTGATCGCCATGCGGGCGGCGGGGGCAACATATCAAGCCATTGCCGATCACCATCAAATCCCGCTAGGTTCGGTGGTGACAATATGCCGAGCCGCCAAGAAGGCCGCATAGCCGACAAGGCCCGCCATTGAGCGGGCTTTTTTGTGCCTGCTGGTTGAGCTTTACCGATGACAGGGACAGTTAGGCCCGCCGTTCACTCGTTTTACCTGGTAAACGTGAGGGTGAGTCCCATTCTCTGGCCAAATCCGTGAAACAGCCTAAAACGCCCGCTAACGAATTTCCGCCATTTCCCGCCATGACCACACTGTCGCTACCATAGGGAAGCCGTCTGCGCCGATTGGCTAAGCAGTAATGTGGCATGATGAGTCGTTAATCCTCGGCTACGTGAAAAACCGGTCAATTTTGGTCAATGCCAGTCTCACAAAACAGGACAGAACCTGAGAAAACCTGATGCGCCTGTTAGTAAAAGTTAACCTTCTGGCCGAAAACTCCTGCTAGATCGACCCGCAACCCGTGTCCAGTCTGCGCCCTGCCTGACTTTCATGCAAAATTGCCCCGCTTATATCCATACAATTCACGGTGAAAATCCGCTCATATTGTTGCGTTTATCGCACTAATACCTGACTATATATTTCGCATATCGAAACAATTAGAGGTTTTCATGAAAGGTATGCTGAATGCCGAGCAACTGGCCGAGCGGTGCGGTGTATCCCGTCCGACTCTTCGGCGCTGGCTGGCGGATGGAAAGCTCCCGCCTCCCCATGCGGTACTAGGCCAGACAAAGCTGTGGAACGAACGTTGGTTGACCACTTGGTTGAGCAGCCAGCAACGCAACTTGAAGGCAGCCCGAGATCGGGCACAACTGGCCGCCGAGCAAGCCAAATTTGAGCGAGAGCAGCCTTTCGCGGCGGCAGCGGTGCGGAAGTGCCGATGATTAACGTTAAGGCGCTGACGGCCATTGCGGCCAAACAGGTGAAAGCCGCCAAACTGGCGAGCCAGATTGCCCAGAAGACGGTAGAACTAGGCAAGCTGACAGCCCGGCATGAGGCGCTTGTGAAGGGGATCGACAAGGAACTAACTGGCTTGGTGTTGGATGCCCTGAGCAAGACAAGCAACCCGCCCGAGGGCATGAACTTAATCAGTGACAATAAACAGGAAACCGACCAGTAACCGGGGCCTAGTGCTCCCGAATTTCAAGGAGTACCGCCATATGTTCGCCGCAGCTGTCCCTGTATGGCGTGAGGTCGCGCCCTTCAGGAGATGGTGTGATTGTTGGGGAATAAAGAACGGCGGGGAGACCCACCGTATTTATTACTCTAAGGAAGGTGCAAATAAGTCACCAAACACAAAAACGCTACTCGGTAAATCATTGAATTTAAACGACTAAAATTTCAGTTTTGCTGCAGAGGATACTTGTTCGCACCCACCCTAGGTGACTTTATACAATTCTGATAGTTTTCTTTCGATCTCCACTAGTGGATTATCCCACTCCTGATTATTGATAGCGTTTGAAATATGTTTCCAAATAATAAATATATGATCATTGTTAACCGAATAATCATCCGAATCAGAAAGTAAATTCAAAGCTTCTACAATCTCAGTCTGATCTCTATACGGTTCTAAAGATTCAACTAATTCTCTTCTCACATTCATCCGCATATCTCTATTGAACCATGACCTCCTATAGCCATCATGATCGATACCTATTCTATCTATCCTCCCTGAAAGCGCATCTAATATATTGAAAAAAATACATTTTATATTCCTTTCAAATAAAGATTCATTTTGTCTGAGGAAGTATGGGTACTTGGCGTTCTTTATGCGATTTTTATTTATGTTTTTCAAATCCTTAAACTCCTCAGTTGTTAGTAAATTCATACCTAGGGAAGGTGCGAATAAGTCACCAAACACAAAAACGTGACTCGGTAACTCATTGAATTTAATCTACTAAAATTTCAGTTTTGCTGCAGAGGGTACTTATTTGCACCCTCCCTAAGCTGCGAACATTCGATTATGCCTACCGCCTAATCGAACCTACAGCCCAAATTTTCGAATAAATTTGGATTTCTAAATGTTATACATATGTGTCTACGAACTGGTTCTGGGCGACCCCAGATATCATTTAACGCGAACTGGCTTCCAAAAATCCTGATGCCTAAACCGTCTGGGGTTTGCTCGCCAAAATTCTCAGGTGCAATGATTACCGCGAGAGACATACCTACAATGTAAGCAATTGGTAAGTTCCAGTTGTCATGCCCGATACGAAGTCCACCATCGGTATTGAAGGTTAAACGCGGGTCTAATTCGCCTTCATGTGCGATAGGTGTACGACCGAATTTGTACAAGGCTTCATGAAACGTCATCCCATCAAAGTTACAACCCTTAAAAACATTTCCAGTTCCGACGGCGGAAATGAGTACCTCCTCCTCTTGAAGGAAAGCCTTGATACGTGAGCCAACGCCGTCTTTGGGTCGCCGCTTCTTTGCTGTTTTGTCTATTGCTGGAAAAAGATTAACTAACGCTCCCTCACAATCTTGAGCCTCAAGTCGCTCTATGCAATGTTGAAGGCGGCGGCTAATGCCACTTGGTACATTCATGTGCTTTGTCTTCCCTGCTACAAATGTCTCATCATGCCCAAGTACAATGCTCTTTCCTGTGATGTCTCTCAGTAATTCACCATAATCAGTGCATTCCCTCATCCCCTTACCATGGGGCATCTTCTAATTGCTCCGGAATGTCCCATGCCCACTTCCTCCAACTTGAAACTAGCCCTAGAACTGGCGGCCAAGGTCATCGGGCGCGGGTCTGGTTAACGCTGTGTGCGCCCCTTTTGCCGGGCCATGAGGCCAAGCGACTGCTCATGAGGCGGGGAGGATGGTGCCCACGAAATGGGGGCGACTGATACGGACGTATCAAAAACCCATTGGGTTATCTGGGTTTGAAAATGAACCCCTGGGTTTGTTCTGGGATCCCAGAGATAACCGGCTGGGTTTTCACCGATGGAGTCGATTGAGCTGAAAAGGTGGCCCAGTGGAGAGGGGGTGGTGGCCCAAATACCATTAATCCTCGCACCAGCGTGTGCGTAATCTAATACAAGATACTGTTTTAAAAAAATTTAATGTGCCTGTGAACCACCGTAGGGAGTCGAATCAAGAATGCCCTCCCCCGTGAGCTGGTGCGCGACAACAACCTGTTCAATGGGTGAGTGGTATGCCGGTGGCTGGGGTTGGTTCGATGGCGTCACAGACTGATGCTAAACCTGAACGAGTCTGAAAAACCTACACTCTGGTTGAACTTTTAGTCAGATCTTGAAATGCCTTGGGTCTTGTCTACGCTTAAGGCTATCTGCACACCCGTTAGCGCACGGCTCTGCAAGGAGCCAATTCCCCTATGCCAGGTACAAGGAATTCGTACCTGGCTTTTTTTATGCCCTCACAAATGAAGATCGCTGCTCGTGTTCTCTTTATTCCACCGGATCCGGGAGGGGGCTCTCTGCTTCGCGATAGCTGGGCACCAGTTCGTGCTGGTAGAGCAGATCGATGGCCTGTTCGATGAGAGAGGCTTGACTGTCTTCCAGATGTTGGCCGAGATCCTGCAACCGCTCGGCGTGACGATTGCTGATCCAGCATTGCAACCGGCTGTGACTCTCCTGCTTGCGCTTCACATGTTGGCGCTGACGCTCGGCATTGTCCTGCGGCTCTGAAAGCGGTTTTTCTGGCGTGATATTCTGGCTCATATGACCTTGCAACATTCAGGTTTCTTGACTGTTATCTCTCACTTCGCATATTGCGGGCGGCAAAGAAGTGCTTCCTTGCCGCTGCCCTCCCCCCGAGAGAGAGCGTGAAGGCTGTTCAGGGGGACGGCTAAATATACCATTGGATCAACAAGATGCAATTTAACATAAAAAAGGCCCTGACGCAGTTGGGCTGTAAAGGTTAAGTCCTCATGCCCCGCTTCAGAAAAATGGTGATGCCAAAACATGGCCATCCGGTTTCACTGGCGATGACGATCGGCGCGTCGGTAAAGCCCCCATTAAATGACGCAGACGTATATTGCTTCTTGCCCCCTACGCCAGCTCTGGCAAATGCAGAGGATGGTTTCAAGACAATGATGGAGTCAGTGGTCATTGATACCTGTCAAGGTTCCTACCCACATAAAAATCAATGATACTGCCTATCAACATGTGACAGCGAGAATGGGAAAAATATGTTTGAAAATACACCAACATCACCATTGGCACTTAGCCTCAGTGACCTGTCTGCGTCGATCGCCCGCAAAGAATATAAGGCAGCAGAGGTGACGGAGTTGGCACTCCAACGCATTCAGAAATACGATATTGAATTACACGCATTTTGTTTGGTTGATGGCGATGGCGCAAGGCAACAGGCCGAACATATCGATGATTTGATATTAGCCGGCAAGCCAGTCGGCCCCTTGGCCGGTGTCCCCGTTGCGGTCAAAGATTTAATTAGTACCAAAGGCGTTCGTACCACGTTCGGTTCATTATTGTACGAAGATTTTATTCCTGACACTGATGATATTGTTGTTCAGCGCCTGAAAGAAGCAGGTGCCGTCATATTGGGTAAAACGAATACCTCGGAATTTGGTTATGGGGCAGTCGGTCATAACAAGTTATTTCCTACGACAAGAAACCCCTGGAATACCGATCTCACGCCAGGCGGCTCAAGCGCGGGATCTGCGGCGGCGGTCGCGGCAAGAATGGTTCCTCTTGCCTTGGGAAGTGATGGGGGGGGATCTATCCGGATACCCGCCGCACTGTCGGGTGTGTTTGGGATGAAACCCTCCTGGGGGCGCGTTCCTCTTTATCCCGGTTGCAGGGATGAGCGCTATCCCGGCCAGTCAGGATGGGAGTCGCTGGAGCATATTGGCCCGCTGACGCGCAGTGCGGCTGATGCGGCGCTGGCACTCTCTGTCCTCAGTGGCCCATCCCCTTATGATCGCCATTCCATTCCTGCTGAATCAGATGACTGGGCGTTAAAAAGCATCGATTCACTGCGACATTGTCGATTTGCCTACTCGACGGATCTGGGTTTTGCCGTGGTAGATCCTGAAATCATTGCCGCCGTTGATAACGTCGCCATGCGATTGAAAGCCGTATTTGGCAATATGGAGCAGGCATTCCCCGCCATAGGAAATAATGAAACGTTGTTGGATACAATCGTTGCGCTAGAGACGGATCGCTCAGGTTTGATATCAATGTCGGAAGATAAAGGGATTGCCATTGACGGTTGGCTGGGCAGTATTCTTGAAAGAACATGGTCGGGAGATCAATTCAGCCATGCCTTGGTCGAAAGAAAACGTATTGTAAATGCGACTGCCCGTTTTATGCAGAATTTCGATTTTCTGATCACCCCAACGACGGCATCGGCAGCCTTTCCCATTGATACTTATGGCCCTTCACTGATTGCCGGAAAAGCATTGCCCCCTTCGGCTTGGGTGCCATTTTCGGCACTGGCAAACTTTACCGGGCTCCCGGCGGCCTCTGTTCCTATCGGGTTCACTCGGGATGGTCGCCCCATCGGATTGCAAATCATGGGCAGGCACTTGGATGATCGCGGCGTATTAGCCTTGTCTGCGGTGGTTGAATCGCTGTTCCCAAGTGTCCAATGGCCAGGCCCGGCACTCTAAGAGACAGGGTCAGCGATTGACGATGATTACGCTTAGCTGGCCCCTCCCCCGGTTGATACCGGGGGCGCCTAATGGCCGATAAACATCTCAGTTGTAATCGATGGTCACCATGCCCTGGACCATGACGGTGCCCGGGGTCAGGCTCTCCTCGGTCTGCACATATTCGGCTGAAAACGGCAGGCGGATGAGGTTTTTTCCACTGCCGAGGTTTCGCAAGGGAAACTCGCTGCCGCCGGCATCGAAGGCCTGACCGGGGGCCAGCCGGACCGGGTTACCCCCCTGCTGCAATCTGACGCCCAGGCCGCTGGCGGTGGAGCCCGGGATCAGGGTCATGATGTCGGTGGCATTGGTCAGGCTGGTGATGTCGCTGATGTTGAAGCGGGCATCAGCGCTTTCATCGCATTTAAAGTCGAGATTGAAGGGGGTGGAACCCGCGCTGTCCCCGACCCCTTTGAAGGCCCCGCGGGCGATCTGTGGCAACCGGACCTGTACATCCGGCTCTTGCAGGCTGCAGGTCTGGGTGATGACCTCGGCGTTCAGCCCCAGTGTCAGGGTGCTGCCAGCATCATTTCGGTTGGCCCATTCGTTGCTGTTGCAGCCCAGTTGAAATTGCATGTCGAATGAGCCTGACTGCAGATCATTCGAGACCTTGATGGCGCGAAAGTGGATGGGCACGGATTGCTGCCCTGTCTGGATGGGCACCCCGGAATCATGTCTGCCTGATGAGTCCAAAGGAAGCGCTTGGCCGGTGGCGTCGAGGAACTGATAGCCGATGCTGGGTGGCATGCCCGCATAGGTATAGACATCGCTATAGCCGGGAACCAGGGTCGGGATGACACCCGACATAGGGAAGAGGGCCCAACCGCCGCCGCCCACACAATCTTGCCTGTTGTTGGACCAGGCCGAGGTACAACTGATATTGGCGGTCAGGCGCGCATCCGAGCCCGGGATCAGGCTGCCGACCGCGGTGTTCTCCGTCAACTGGCTATTCAACATGGCCGTGCTGGGCAGATCGCCGCTGCTGCAGTTATTGGTGGCAGCCGCCCGGGCCGGGAGCGGCAAGGACAGTGACACACTCAGGCAGAGCGCCATCAACAAGGTCCAGCACAGGCTTATCCCGTTATGCATGTTTCTCTCCTCGGTGTCGCCGGGCTGTGGCAGGGTGATAATCCTGCACGGCGTTGCAGCGTCTCAATACACAGATGAACACCTGAAAAAGCATAGTGCGACCAGGTGGTGAATCGTTAAAAGACATCATATCCATATGCTATCCAGTCTTGATTTTAGATATTTGCTCTGTCGTGATGGTGATTTCTGGTTTTATATTTCAATATGAGATCCTGTCTTGCCGGGTTTATGGGATGTCGCCCTGGCGACCCAGAGAGCATCAAGGCAATGTCATGGTGACGATGGCCTGGGCGCTGAACTCCCCCACATCGATGGCCTGGTCGAGCAATCGGGTGGGATATACCTTGACGAAGAACTGTGTCGACCCGTTGCTCGATGGCACCGACACCGAATTCTCAAATCCCAATCCAATGGGGTTATGGTTGTCATCCAGCAACCCGATACCGACACCGGGCAGGGTGGTCTTGATCAGATTGCCTTCCGAGCCGGAAGCACTCTGGAAGGTATAGTCAATCACCTGGTTGCTCTGCATATTGACGCAGTCCACGCCGAGATCGAGCCGGGCCGGTGTCGGGCTGCGCGGGGGTTCCTCTGTGTTGAGTGCATACTTGGCTGTCTTGCCCAGATCCACGGTAAAAATATCGCCTTGCCTGAAAGTACAGGAGGTGTCGGCATTCAGTTGTATATTGGCATCCACATAGGCGAAGGGATATCGGTAGTCTACTGAGCCAGGTGTCGCCGCCAGTCGCCAATAGAGCGTGGCGAGCCGCCCGGAAAAGGAGACCTGACCGATAATCCCCTTGCGCAGCCGAAATTCCGTCTTGATTTGATTGCCTGTGGCGACACCGGTCACCACGGAATCCCGGCCATTGCAGGTGGATAAACCGGCATTTTTTACATTGCTGAAAGGAACCTGCTGAAAGCCTGGCCCATAGATATAAATATATGTTTTGACCTCGATATAATCATTGAGTATCTGCCAGCCATTGCCCGCATCCGGCAAATCCGTTGTCGATGTGAAATAGGAATAAAATCGCCCATCTTCCCTGCAATCACAGATCCCTCGGCCGGCTTGTCCCGATGCGCTCGCTTCTTGGAACACAGTGCCCGCCGTATTTCCCGTGGTGTCCGTTGTCAAATCAGAATCAATCGTGAATTGATGAGTCACGACGGGAGCGCCTTCACACTGGTCACGATATTTTGCTGATGCCATATTGGACCAGGTAACACAGAGAGACAGCGAGACAATGGCTGTTGCTCTCAATAGAAAGCAAGGTTGGGTAATCATGAAATTCATCATGGCGGTATTGATACCCTCCTAATCAGTTGAGTCTTGATGTGTATCGTCCCGTTGCGGTGAGGCCATTGGGATAGCTCACGACCGGAAATGAAAATGCGAAAAAGGACTTATTAAAGACCCTTTCCGCGTGCGCAATTTATCCTTATTTGTGATTGTTTAAAAAATCAAACACATTGCTTTGGCATATGCCTGGGGGTCATTCATACCTCGTGCCCTTTATTGCTCGTTATTGCTCGTTATTGCTCGTTATTGTGCAAACCTTTGACTGGCCTGCATCAGGGGAGCGTGACCGTCACTATGGCGTTGGCCGAATATGCCCCCGGCTCGATGGGGTCGCTATATCCCGGCGTCTTGGCGGGATAAAAACGCAGATCCATGCTGGACTGACCGTTCTGGAAGGGGTGCAGTGTGCTGTGAGTGCTCCCCAGACCGATGAGGTTGCCAGCGTCATCGGTCATGCCGACCACGACACCAGGGTTGCTGGTGGCGAGATAAGGACCCTCGGCACTCGGTGCCCCCACGCCGTTGAAGAAGTATTCCAACTGAGTGGGGGTATTGATCAAGTTGCTGCACTCTATGGTGATATTGAGGGGCTTGGGGGCGTATCCCGGGGGGGGCGCACCGTCCTGCAGGCTTTGTCTTGGCACTGAGCCGAGATCAACGGTAAAGACCTCTCCCCCCTCAAAGCTGCACTCGGCACTGGATTTGACGGTGAGATCCATATAGTACTCTGCGATGGGAAAGGCACGATCGGGGATGTTGCCGTAGGTGCGGTAGAGCCGGCCTAAAATGCCGCTGAATTTCGACTCTCCCAATATACCTTGGTGAGCTTGATATCGAAGCTGCCCCTTATCCCCTGCGAATCTTGAAACTGGTTGTTGGCACTGTTGCAATCCTGACTATAGGAAGAAAATCGCTCAAACGGCAGTAGCAGAAGACCCGACGTGGGCGCATTGTAAATTGCCAATTGCAGGCGAAGCTGGATGCTCTCGTTGAGGATGGCCCAGATATTGCCAGATTGACCGTTATCAGGGAGAGAATAATAGGCAGAATAGGTCACGTTCGTGAAGGTGTAGGGGTCTGGGCAGTTGCAGACCACGGTGGACTCGGCCCCCGTGTTGAAAGCGTTCTTGTAAATGACACCGGAATTGACATCTTGCCCATCATCGCCAGCATCTACCACGGCCGTGACATTGCGGATAAGGTCACCGCTGCACTGTTTTTCTGGCAAGCCTGCCGGGATCTCGGCGGTGGCGGCAAGGGCCTGATGCGCGGGGAGCAGGCAGGAGAGCGCGAGCAGCTGCCAGGCTAGAGTAATAACATATAAAGAATCGTCATTACTTGGATATTTATGTGCCTATGGAAGTGACACCGTTATAATGGCGCGTGCCACGAATTCGCCATTATCAACGGTCTGCCCTGCCAATCTAACGGGGTATGGCTTGAGATAAAACGAGGTGGAAGAGTCTTGCAAGGGGACCGACACTGAGTTATTGATGCCGAGTCCGAGCGGATTGTCGTTGCCATCCATGAACCCTATTCCCAAGCCCGCGAGGCTGGTCAATAAATAATCTCCACTCGAGCCTGAGGCGCTCTGGAAGGTATAATCGATATTTGGATGCCCATCGACAGATTGACAGTCAAGGCTAAGGTTGATCATCTTGGGGGTATATCCATTGGGTACCCCTCCCTCATTCAAATTGGATCTCATGATTTTACCCATGTCGATCTCAAGGGATCACTGAGTGTCATGCTGACCCGCAGGCGATGTTCATAGAAGCGAGCGATGTAGTAGCGGGCAACCAGCAGCGGCAATACGGTGGCATCCGCTCTCCCCGCCAGCAACGCGGCCAGTGCGTCGGGAACATCCCTGACCTCAATCAGCTTGATGTCGGGGTATTGCTCCTTCACCAGAGTCATGGATGCATAGCCCTGTGGCAGCACCAGGGTCTTGCCTTTTAGCTGGTCAAACGCGGTAAAGGACTCGCTTCCCTCCCTCACCACCATGGAGTGGGCATGGTCAGGTAGGTGCGACTGAAGTTCATCTCCTGGCGTCTCTCTTCGGTCGATGAGAGATCGGCGAGCATATCGACCTCTCCCCTGTGCAAGGCCGTGAAGGCATCACTGATGGAGCCAAACCGTGTCATCTCGATATCCAGCCCGGTCTGGGCCTGGATCCTGGCCAGCAGATCGGCCGTGAGGCCGTAGTAGCTGCCGTCCTCCCCAAAATAGGATTGCGGTGGATAACTCTCGGCGGCCCCGACCCGCAATTTTGGATGATCGCGGATCCAGGCAGACAAGTTGTCATTGAAGACGATGGGCTCCGGCCGCATGAGGCCGCCACCACTCCAGCGCTGCAGTATATTGTTTCGCTGCTCCTGGCTTACCCCTGTTTTTATAACTGCATTCAATATATTTTGCAGTCTTTCATTCCGGCTATCGACGACGAACTTGTCGCCTTTTGGCTCTTTTCCCCAGAATATCTTGCTGACCTGCAACTCGTTGGCGTAATAGGTGTTCACGAGAAAATAGGCGGAGACGGAATCGCTCAGGATGGCATCGACATGGCCGAATGCGACGGAAGAGAATGAATCCATGTGGGTTTTGAAAGGGATCGGGGTGGCTTGGGGCAACAAGGCTTCTGCTATCTTGGGCCGGATATCGATGATGTTGTATGCCACGCTCAACCCTCGCAGCGTCTCCATCACTGAGCCATGTTCATTGGTGCGGCGCACCAGCACGGGGCCGGAGCGGATGAACGGATCGCTCATGAGCAGATCAGGGAATTGATCGAGGGGGCTCAGGGTGGTCATGATATCCACGTCCCCGTTTTTCAGCGCCTTGACGGCCTGCTCGACATTGTCGTAGAGCCGGATCCGGATCTTGATGCCCAGCTCGCGCTTGAGGATCTCGAGGTAGTCCGCCGTGATGCCGGTGAACTCCCGGCTCTCGGCCCCCAGACGAAACGGCGGGAAATCCGGACCATAAGTACCCAGGGTCAAGGTCTCTTTACGTCTGAGCCAGGCCCAATCCGCGGGGCCGAGTTCTGTGCTGTGCAATACGGGTTGTGTCCTGCCAACCAGTTCCAGCGGTGTCCCTGTTTCGACAGGGGTGACGCGGCTTGCATGCGCAAGTCCACAACCAACGCTCAGTACCAGCAACAGGATCCGGGGAAAAGGTGAAGCCATGTCACACCACCCCGTTGCGTTTGGCAAATTCCAGCAGGGCAACCAGGGACTTGGCATTGAGCTTTTGCAACAATCGGGTCTTGTAGGTACTGATGGTCTTGTTGCTGAGCATCATGGCATCGGCGATCTGCTTGTTGGTGAACCCTTGCACCAGTTGCTGCAGCACCATCAGCTCCCGGTTCGAAAGGCTGGCCAGCATGTGTTGTTCGGATTGTTTGCCTTCGGTCGTGGCCCCGAACATCTCGTGGGGAAAGAAGGAGTAGCCCGACAGCACGGCTTTCACCGCCCCCGCCAAGTCGCTCAAGTCTCATCCTTGCTGATGAAACCTGAAGCCCCAGCCTGCATGCAGCGGGAGGCGATGGACTCGGTGCCGAGTGACGTCAGTACCAGCACCCGGACATTGTTCTCCATGCTTCTCAGTCGGGTGATGACCTGCAAGCCGTCGAGCCTGGGGATGCCGATGTCGAGAATGACCACATCGGGTTGCAGCTCTCGGGCCAGTTGCAGGGCCTCGATGCCATTATCCGCCACCCCCACTATTTCGTATCCTTGTGGCTCCAACAATACCTTGACTGCCAGGCGCACGACGGGGTGATCATCAACGATCATGATTCTGGGCATAATGGCTCCATTTTATAAGTCCCCCCCAAGGTGGGGGCCAAGCGGGTGAATTCGGCCGCAGACATTGGCCGACCAAAACGAAAACCCTGCACTTCCTGGCAGCCAAGCTCTTCCAGATAGGCTTGCTGCTCCGGGGTCTCAACCCCTTCAATGACGAGTGACAGGGTCAGGGAGCGGGCCTGCCCTACGGCGCTGCGGATTGCCGCATAGCCCCGTGAGCTCCTGTTGATCCCCTGAACGAAGCTCTTGTCTATCTTGATCTGATTGAAGGGCAGCTAACAGAGCCGGCCGAGCGAGGAGTAGCCGGTGCCAAAGTCATCCATGGCCAGCACACATCCCATCAGGCGCAAGCGCAGCAGAACGGCCAAGGTGTCCGCGGTGACCGTCAGGGCACCGGTTTCGGTGATCTCCAGAGTCAGCAGACTGGCCGGGACGCGGTACTCCTGTAATTTGGATTGAATACGGCTGGCAAACCCAGGCCGATTGAGCTGGCTGGGGTGAACATTGAAGGCGAGCCCCAATCCGGGGCGGCCTTGTTGCAAGATGAGCCCCTGTTCGAGCAACTGCCAGAACAGGGTGTCGATGGCCTCATCCCCCTCCAGGTGGGGCAGGAAGCTTGCTGGCCCCAATATGCCACGGATTGGATGAGACCAGCGGGCCAGCACCTCCAGACCATTTAACCGGCCATCGGGCAGCGTGACCTTGGGTTGAAAATAGGCTTTGAATTCATGCCGGGAGAGCCCGTTCATGACCTCTTCCCGGGTGGGCGGGGGCTGATCGAGGGTAACTGGCGGTTCACAAGGGGGTTGATGGGGCTGATAGTTGCAGAGCAGGTTGTGGCGCCTGGCCTGGGAGGAGGGCTTTCCAAGATCTCCCAGGAATGTGATGCCCCACATGTCGACCATGGCACCCACGGCATTGCGCAAGGTGGTGTCCACCTCGCTGCTGATCATCCACGGCGCGCACCATTCCCTCCCGGGAGATGTGATGCAGAAACTCCAGGCCGTCCATGCCAGACATTCGCAGATCGCAGATGGCTATGTCCACTCCTCCTCCTTCCCGTAGCAAGGCAAGCGCCTGCTCCCCCTCCTCTGCCTCGAAGACCCTGGTCACGCCACAACGCTGCAACAGGCAGGTGATGACAGCACGCTGCAAAGGGTGATCTTCGAGTACCAGAACGCTCAATGCCGACATTTTTATCCACCTCCCGCTCTCGACCCATAAAGGGGGGAAACCTTATCAGAACAGGGGGGACTTCAAGGGTAGGATACGAGGGAATTGAATGTAGGAAAAATCCTATTGACAAGAATAGTAAGGAGGCTGGGATGAGATGAATTTTCTTTTGGAAAACAGGGTGATGAAAATTACCCTGTGGAGAGATGACTGGTGGTGAACAGGACGAGAGGCTTATAGCAGGCCATCGAGGGCATGGTCGGAGAACTTGTGCGCGTCGTCGAAGTACTCCTGCAAGGTGCGCATGTCCTTGTGCCTCGTTACCTCGATGATCTTGTTCATGGGCTTGCCGGCGGTGACCGCCGAGGTGATGAAACCGCGCCGCAGACTGTGGCCGCTGACCTGGAGATCGTCGATGGCCTGGCCGGTGCGCCGCTTGATCATCAGGTTGATGCCCTGTGGGCCCAGGGCATCCGGCATCAATTGCCCCCAGCGGTTCATGCGCCGAAACAGCGGCCCCTCATCGATCCGGCTCTGTTTCAGCCAGCGTTGCAGCGCCCTGACCGGGCAGTGGTGTTTACCGGGGATCAGGGCTATCTCGGTCTCGTGCAACTGATGTTTGCTCGGTTTGAGGCGAAGACGGATCCCCTGCCCCACGAACTGGAGATCGCTCACTTCGATGCGGGCCGCCTCCGAGCGGCGCAGGGCGCCGCTGAACATCAGCAGCAGCAGGGTGTGATCTCGCAAGCCTGCGAGGTTGCGGGTATCTATCTCATCCAGTACCTGAGTCAGCTGCTGCAGGGTCAGCGCCCCCGTCTTGCGCTTGCGATTATCCCCGAGGCGCACGATGCCGCGCATCATTTCCTTGATCTCTGCGTGCTCGGTCGGCATGGGGTGAACGCCTTTTTGTTTGAAGGCGTAGCGAATGCCAGCAAGACGCCTCACCAGGGTTGCCGGTTTGCGCGGCTCGCCGTTGCGAAGCTCTCCCTTCCCCGCCTCCTTATCGAGCCAAACCCAGTCGGCCAGAATGCCGTCAGCCTGATCCGCCAGGAAGTTCATGATGTCGTGATGGGTGCTTTGCAGTGGATCCAGCCGCTGCAACTGGCACCAGTAGACGAAGATTCGGGTGTCTGCCTCATAGGCATTGAGGGTCGAATCCGATTTGGCGCTGCGCAGGAAGCGGCGAGCCCGGCTGTTGAGCCCGGGATCGAATACAGCCTGCAATGAGTGATGAGCAGAAACCTGTGAGGATGGATAGGTCACTTAAGCTGATGATTCGATGAGAAGTTTCCCAGGATCTTACAGGATCTTCCAGATCCATCAAGTATCGATAATGAATATTATCGATACTTATAGGAAGTCAGTTTTAACCCCCTTCAGCATCAGTGGGTACCTCCCATCCCCCGAATACCATTTCACCAGTCTCCAGAAACCGAGCAGCTTCTATTCCGCCGACTCGTGAGAGATAACACTCTTCGGTTTTTGTTTTTATCAGGTGGATTATCCTGGCGATTGGAAATAACAAGGCCCCGTTGATGGGGCCTTGTCGGTTATTTTTTTGCCAAGCGGAACAACGCGAAGAAGTTGTGGCTGGTGGCCTCGGCCAACTGCGCCAGCGGGATCTGGCGAAGGTCGGCGATAAACTGGGCGACGTCTCGCACGAAGGCGGGCTCGTTCTCCCTCCCCCGATGGGGAATAGGCGCAAGATACGGCGAGTCGGTTTCGACCAGCAGTCGCTCGAGGGGCAGCGCCTTGACCACCGCCTGCAAGGCGGCGGCATTCTTGAAGGTAACGATGCCGGAGATGGAGATGTAAAACCCCATCGCCATGGCCGCCTCGGCCATCTCGAGAGACTCGGTGAAGCAGTGCAGTACGCCGCCCACCTGATCCGCCCCCTCTTCACGCATGATCCGCAAGGTATCGTCCTGAGCATCCCGGGTATGAATGATGAGGGGCTTGTTCAGGGCCCGCGCTACCCGGATGTGTTCACGGAAGGAGGCCTGCTGCACTTCCTTGTTTTCCGGCGAGTAGAAATAGTCCAACCCCGTCTCGCCGATGGCGACCACACGGGGGTCAGCCGCCTGAGTCAGCAGCAGACTCGCATCGACCCCGGGATCCTGGTTGAGCGGATGCACACCGCAGGAGGCAAAGACCTGGGGATAGGGAGCGATCGCCGCCAGCATGGTCGGGAACTGGGCCTGGGTCACACTCACGCAGAGAAAGTAACCCACCTCCTGCGCCGCTGCCTTGGCCAGCACATCGGCCATGTCGGTCTGCTTGCTGCCATAGCTCAGGCGATCGAGGTGACAATGGGTATCAACGAGTAACATAGCTAACCTTGTGTGCTTGAACGCAAATCATAACCAGCGATTGAGCCAGTTCATGAGATGAATGGTGGGATTGGAGAGCTGCCCCGGCTGACAGGCGGCCTTGAGACCGACGAGTTGCTGCTCCGCCTCCAGCAATTTTTCACTGGAGTGACGCTCGGCCAGCTGCTGGCTGAGGGCCGCGAGATCCGGCATGGCCAACTGGTGATGACCACAACCTGCCTGGGTCTTGAGGGCATCACACAGAAACAGTTGCAGCCAGTGCAGGCGAACCTGACTCTCTTCCGCCAGTTGGGCACAGACGCTGGCCGCCCGTGTCGGGGCTTGTGACAGGGAGACAAAACTCTCCAGCAGAGTCCGACGAGCCTCATCTTGCTGGGCTTCGATATAGTCCAGCACCCGCAGCGGCGCCCCCTGGCAGATCCGCACCTGGGCCTGGGTGGCCTGATGCCCCTGCGCCGCGAGCCAGTCTAGCGTTTCCCCTTCCATCGGCAATTGGCAGACATGCTTGTGGCAACGACTCAGGATCGTCGGCAGCAGGCGGGAAACCTTGGAGGCGATGAGCAGCAGCAGGCTGTCACCGGCCGGCTCTTCCAGGGTTTTCAGCAAGGCATTGGCGGCGGACTCCGTCATGCGCTCCGCATCGGTGATGATCACCACCTTGCCACGGCCGAGCTGGGACGTACTCTGCAACCGGCCACAGATCTCGCGGATGGCCTCGACGCCGATGGTCTTGCTCTCGGTGCCGATGGTACCGAGATCCGGGTGATGTCCCTTGTCCAGCAACTGGCAGGAGTGGCACCGATCGCAGGGCTCCCCGTCCCTTGGCTGCTGGCACAGGTGCAACCTGGCCAGCCGCTCGGCCAGCTGCTCCTTGCCAAGACCGGGATCCCCGATCAGCAGCCACGCATGGCCGAGTCGACCACACCGGGCATTCAGGCTCAGACTTTGCCAATCCGGGATCAGCCAGGGATACATAGGCCCTCGCGCGTGAAATAAGCATCAAGGGTGGCCTCGATAGCGGCCTTGACCTCGGCCGGTGTCTGACCGGCGTCGATCACCTTGATGGCCTCATCCTGCGCCGCCAGTTCCAGGTAACGCAGGCGGGTGCGCTCGAAGAAGCCGATTTTTTCCAGCTCGATGCGATCCAGCTCGCCGCGATGGCGGGCCCGTTGCAATCCGAGGGCGGGATCGATATCCAGATAGAGGGTCAGATCCGGTTTGAAATCTCCGAGCACAGCCTGCTTGATGGCCTTGATGAGCTGGGCGTCGATGCCGCGGCCACCCCCCTGATACGCCTGGGAGGAGAGGTCATGCCTGTCCCCCACCACCCAGACGCCGTCCGCCAGGGCGGGCTTGATCCGGGTTTCCACCAGTTGCACCCGGGAGGCGTACATCAGCAGCAGTTCGGCTTCGATGGTGAGACGCT
Source organism: Aeromonas intestinalis (assembly GCF_054052485.1). Classification (NCBI taxonomy): domain Bacteria; kingdom Pseudomonadati; phylum Pseudomonadota; class Gammaproteobacteria; order Aeromonadales; family Aeromonadaceae; genus Aeromonas; species Aeromonas intestinalis. The sequence continues at coordinate 65,877 of NZ_JBSTYK010000007.1, read as the reverse complement.
CGTCGTGCACTTCTTTCACGATGGCGCGCATTCGCTCGGCGAGCGGTGTGCCGCCCGGTTCACGGGTGCACTCGATCCGCCCCACTCCATGCGTCTGCAGATAGTCGGTGACATAACGTACGGCGGAGCTCTTCCCTGCCCCTTCGAGTCCTTCAATCACGATAAATTTAGACATTAGGGTTTCTTCAATATGTATTCGCGCACCGCCCGATTGTGTTCATCGAGGGTCTTGGAGAAGTAGTGGGCCCCGCCCCCTTTGGCGACGAAATAGAGATAGTCGGTCGACAGGGGATTGAGCGCCGCCTCGATGGAAGCCTTGCCCGGCATGGCGATGGGGGTCGGCGGCAGGCCATCGATCACATAGGTGTTATAGGGGTTGATGTCGGTCAGATCGCTGCGGCGGATGTTGCCATCGTACCTGTCCTTGACCCCGTAGATGACGGTGGGGTCAGTCTGCAGCTTCATGCCAAGACGTAGGCGATTGACGAAGACGGAGGCGATCTGCGCCCGTTCGTCCGGCTGACCGGTCTCTTTTTCGATGATGGAGGCCATGATCAGCGCCTCATAAGGGCTCTTGTAGGGCAGATTGGCCTGACGCTTGTCCCAGTTCTGCAGCAGGAAGGCCTGCATATCCTGATAGGCGCGGCGCAAGATGGAAATATCGCTGGCGTGGGTGGTGTAAGCATAAGTCTCTGGCAGGAACCACCCTTCCAGCTTGCCATTCTCTATGCCCAGCTCCTGAGCGATTTCCGTCTCGTCCTGCTCCACCGTCAAACGCTCCAGATAAGGCGCGCTGGCGAGCTGTTTCTGCCAATCCTCGAAGCGGGAGCCTTCCACGAAGGTGAGGCTGAAGTGGAACTCCTTGCCAGAGGCGAACAGGGAGAGGGTCTCCTTGAGCGGAGCCCCTTCCTTGATCTCATAGGTGCCGGACTTGATGGCCACCAATTCGGGATGGCCACGCAACCACAGACGCACCGCCCAGGGGGCAGGTTCCCCCTCCCCGAGCTCGGTGATGAGGCGCGCCGCATGGGCGCCCTTCTCGACGGTGAAGAGGCGGGTCGGCCCCTTGTTGGTGAGGGTCTCCACCTCTTGCCATTTGTAATACACATACCCCCCGGCGACGGCGGCCGTCAGGGCCGCTCCCGCGAGCAGGGTATAAAGTCGATTAAACTTCAATGACCAAACGCTCCTGTAAACGGCGGATCAATACCGGGTTGGGATAGCCTTGATCGCCAATGCGATTGAGCGGCACTATGCCCATCAGGGTATTGGTCAACCATACTTCTTCGGCCTGCCACAGTGACTCCAGCGGAGCCTCCACGACACGCAGTTCAATGCCCATCTGTTTAAGCATCCCCATCACACGTCGCCGCATGATGCCGTCCACACCGCCATGGGTGAGATCCGGGGTAAACACCGTCTTGCCACGACGCCAAAACAGATTCGCGCTGACACCTTCTACCAGAAATCCGCGGCTGTTCAACACTATACCTTCGACTCCACCGCGCGCGGCAAGTTCGCGCTTGAGCAAAACTTGCTCTAGCCGCCCGAGGCTCTTGAGCCCCGCCAGCATGGGGGCGTCCCCGAGCCGTTGCTGACAGATCAGCGCCTCGATGCCGGTCCGCTGCCAGTTTGGGTAGTGGGCCGGATAATCCGCCAGCGAAACGATACGGGTGGGTGAGTCGCAGTTGGCCCCGTCATAACCCCGCCCGCCACTGCCACGGGTCAGCACGACTTTCACGACAGCCTGCGTCTGACCCGCCGCCAGGCTTGCCACCTCGGCGGCAAGCTGATCCCAGGGGATGGCGGCAAAGCCGAGCCGATGGCTGGCCTGCTGCAGGCGAGCCAGGTGATCCGGCCACCAGACGACCTCCCCTCCCTGCACCAGCATGGTGGTGAAATGGCCATCTGCGTATGACAGACCGCGGTCCCTGGCAGATAGGGCTTCTGTTGACACTCCATTGATCAGCATACAGGTCCCTTTGATAAAAAAGGCCCGATACTGGCGTATCGGGCCCGACACTTCGCTAGCAATCTGCCCAGCGAGAATTATACGCGTTTGAAGATCAGGGAGCCATTGGTGCCGCCGAAACCAAACGAATTGGAGAGGGCATACTCAAACTGACCGGCCTTGGCCACGTGGGGCACCAGATCCAGATCACACTCCTCGTCCGGGTTGTCCAGGTTGATGGTGGGAGCCACCTTCTGATCCCGCAGGGACAACACGGTAATGATCGCCTCGATGGCGCCGGCAGCGCCCAGCAGGTGACCGGTCATCGACTTGGTGGAGCTGATCATCAGGGCATTGGCATGTTCGCCAAACACCTTCTTCATGCCACGCAGTTCCGCCACGTCCCCGAGGGGGGTGGAGGTGCCGTGGGCATTGATGTAACCGATCTGCTCGGGGGCGATGCCCGCATCCTTGATGGCGTTCTTCATGGCACGCGCGCCACCGTCACCGTCCGAGGGAGGCGCCGTCATGTGGTAGGCGTCGCCGCTCATGCCAAAGCCGACCAGCTCGGCGTAGATCTTGGCGCCGCGCGCCTTGGCGTGTTCGTACTCTTCGAGCACCAGCACCCCGGCGCCGTCACCCAGCACGAAGCCATCGCGATCCTTGTCCCAGGGGCGGCTCGCCTTCTGGGGCTCGTCGTTGCGGGTGGAGAGCGCCTTGGCCGCCGCGAAGCCGCCCATCCCCATGGGGGTGGAGGCCTTCTCGGTCCCGCCCGCCACCATGACATCCGCATCCCCGTAGGCGATCATGCGCCCGGCCATGCCGATGGCATGGGTGCCCGTGGTGCAGGCGGTGGTCACGGCGATGTTCGGGCCTTGCAGACCTTTCATGATGGAGAGATGACCGGACACCATATTGATGATGGTGGATGGTACGAAGAAGGGGCTCAGCTTGCGCGGGCCGCCATTGATGAGGCTGCTGTGGTTCTGTTCGATGAGACCCAGGCCACCGATGCCGGAGCCGATGGCAACGCCTACCCGCTCGGCATTCTCTTCGTTGATGACGAGGCCAGAATCGTCCAGCGCCTGCACACCCGCCGCCACGCCATACTGGATGAAAAGATCCATCTTGCGGGCTTCTTTGCGGTTGATGCCGTATTGTTCGGGATCGAACTCTTTGACCAGGCCGGCGAAGCGGGTCGCGAATTCACTGGTATCAAAGTGGTCGATGAGGGAAATGCCGCTCTGCCCGTTGAGCAGGGCTTGCCAGCTGGATTCGGCAGTGTTACCCACCGGGGAAAGCATCCCCAAGCCGGTCACCACGACTCTGCGTTTTGACACTGAGGTAGTCTCCGAGAGGTGTTTTATGAGGGAACAAACATAAAAGAAGCGGCCCTTGGGCCGCTTCTTTCAGAACAGGATCTTATTCCTGATTAGCGGTGATGTAGTCGATAGCCGCTTGAACAGTGGTGATCTTCTCGGCTTCTTCATCAGGAATTTCGGTATCGAATTCTTCTTCCAGCGCCATTACCAGTTCAACGGTATCCAAAGAGTCAGCGCCCAGGTCGTCGACGAAGGAGGCAGCGTTCTTAACGTCTTCCTCTTTAACACCCAGTTGTTCGATGATGATTTTCTTTACGCGTTCTTCGATGTTGCTCATGACCTGAATTTTCCTTTAAAAATACGCTATTGCGTCTGGTTGGGGTAGTGTATTCAATTGACTGGAGTTTGCAAGTAGCTTGCCGCTGGTCAAACCACGAAATGTGCCAAACTTCGGCGTACTATCGCAAATTTGAACAGATCTCACGACAAATTGATTACACCATGTACATCCCGCCATTAACATGCAGGGTTTCGCCAGTGATGTAAGCAGCGTCATCAGACGCCAAGAATACCACAGCGGCGGCAATTTCTTTCGGATCGCCCAAACGGGCGGCAGGTACCTGGCTCATGATGCCGGCACGCTGCTCTTCGTTGAGCGCACGGGTCATGTCGGTCTCGATGAAACCGGGGGCAACCGCATTCACAGTAATGCCACGGGAAGCCACTTCACGGGCCAGGGACTTGGTGAAGCCCACCAGACCGGCCTTGGCGGCGGCATAGTTCACCTGACCCGCGTTGCCCATGGTGCCAACCACGGAGCCGATGCTGATGATGCGGCCATGGCGCTTCTTCATCATGGCACGCAGCACCGGCTTGCTCAGGCGGTAGAGCGAGGTCAGGTTGGTGTCGATGATCTCGTTCCACTCATCGTCTTTCATGCGCATCAACAGGTTGTCGCGGGTGATCCCGGCGTTGTTGATGAGAATGTCGATGTCACCGAAACGCGCCTTGATATCGGCAAAGACGGCTTCAATGGATTCCTGGCTGGTCACGTTCAGTGCCATACCGCAGCCCTGCTCGCCCAGATAGGCGCTGATGGCGGCGGCGCCGCTCTCGCTGGTGGCAGTGCCTACAACCTTGGCGCCACGGGCCGCGAACGTTTCGGCAATCGCGCGGCCGATGCCACGACTGGCACCGGTGACCAGGACAACCTTATCGGTAAAACTCATCTTCTGCTCCTGTTTACTTGGCTTGGGCCAGCGCCTGCTCGAAAGAGGCGGCATCGTTGGCGTGGATACCTTCCACGCGCGAGTCGATGCGCTTGGCGAGCCCAGTCAGTACTTTGCCCGGTCCCATCTCGACTTCGAGGGTGACCCCGTCGTTTGCCATCCGCTCAACGGTCTCGGTCCAACGGACCAGACTGAACAGCTGGCGCACCAGGGCTTGTTTGATGGCGGCCGGATCCTGCTCACAGGATACGTCCACATTATTGATGACTGCGATGACAGGAACCTTGATCTCGATCCCATCCAGCGCGGCGGCCAGTTTTTCGGCAGCCGGCTTCATCAGGGCGCAGTGAGACGGCACCGAGACCGGCAGCGGCAAGGCACGCTTGGCGCCGGACTCTTTCATCAGCACGTTGGCGCGCTCGACCGCCTCCTTGTGACCGGCAATGACCACCTGGCCCGGGGAGTTGAAATTGACCGGCGACACCACCTGGCCCTGGGCTGCCTTCTCGCAGTTGGCGGCGATGCTGTCGTTGTCCAGACCGATGATGGCGGCCATGGCACCGGTACCTTCCGGCACGGCTTCCTGCATGGCGAGGCCACGCAGCTCGACCAGCTTGACGGCATCGGCAAAGCCCAGGGCGCCACTGCACACCAGGGCGGAATACTCACCCAGGCTGTGCCCGGCCATCACGGCGGGGGTCGCACCACCCTGCTGCTGCCACAGGCGCCAGAGGGCGACGGAAGCGGTCAACAGCGCAGGCTGGGTACGCCAGGTCTTGTTCAGATCCTCGGCGGGGCCGTTCATGACCAGGGCCAGCAGATCGTAACCCAGGACCTGGCTCGCCTCGGCGAAGGTCTCTTTAATCACGGCATGTTGCTCGGCCAGTTCGGCCAGCATGCCGACGCTCTGGGAGCCCTGTCCCGGGAAGGCAATGGCAAATCGGGTCATCATTGATTCCTTTAAGGTAAGACGAAATCGGTCAGCGAGCGCCCGAGGCCCAAACCCCGGACGCGGCTTGATATCAGAAACGCACCAGCGCCGAACCCCAGGCGAAACCACCACCAAAGGCTTCCAGCAACACTAGCTGGCCCGGCTTGATCCGGCCATCACGCACCCCTTCATCGAAGGCGATGGGCACGGAGGCGGCAGAGGTGTTGCCGTGCTTGTCGAGGGTCAGCACGACCTTGTCCAGCACCATGCCAAGCTTCTTGGCGGTGGCGCTGATGATGCGGAAGTTGGCCTGGTGAGGCACCAGCCAGTCCAGTTCGCTCGGATCGATGCCGTTGGCGGCCAGGGTCTCGGTCACGATCTCGCTCAGGCGCGTGACCGCCACCTTGAACACGTCGTTGCCCTTCATATACATGTAGGCTTCGAGCTCGACCCCCGGCATGCCACGGTGAGGCTGCGGCAGCTTCAGCAGATCCCCATAGCGGCCGTCCGCGTGCAGATGGGTGGAGATGATCCCCGGGGTCTCGCTCGCCCCGATCACCACGGCCCCTGCCCCGTCACCGAAGATGATGATGGTGCCGCGATCCTTGGGATCGCACATGCGTGACAACACGTCCGCGCCGACCACCAGGACGTTGCGGGCAGCGCCGGATTTGACGAATTGATCCGCCACGGCGAGGGCGTAAGTGAAACCGGCACAGGCGGCGGCCACGTCGAAGGCCGGGATCCCCGGCACCCCGAGCAGCCCCTGCAATTCGCAGGCGGCGGCCGGGAAGGCATTCTCTGCGCTGGTGGTGGCCAGCACTATCATGTCCAGATCGGCCGCGGTCAGGCCGGCCGCGTCCAGTGCCCGCAAGGCGGCTTGATGAGACAGGGTGGCGACGGTTTCGTCGGCCCCGGCGATGCGGCGTTCACGGATCCCGGTACGTTCCACGATCCATTCGTCACTGGTTTCCACCATCTGTTCAAGATCGGCATTGGTACGCACCAAACTCGGCAGGTAACTGCCAGTACCCAGAATTTTGCTATGCATAGAGTTTTATAAATCCCTGTCGGAAAAGACAGATTCAAGGCGATCTGCAATTTGCAATGGAAGCTGATGCCTGGCCTCTTGTGCGGCCAGCAGGATCGCATGACACAGAGCGCGCCGTTCGGCACGCCCATGGCTTTTTACCACAATGCCCCGCAATCCTAACAGACTCGCGCCATTATACTGGTCGGGGTTCAGGTAAGAAAAACGCCGTTTGAACATAAATCCGGCGAGTCGACCAAGAAAACTGCGTTTTTTACGGGGATATCCGGCCAGTTCAGCCATCATCCGCACCACCCCTTCGGCGGTCTTGAGGGCCACGTTGCCCACGAAACCGTCGCAGACGATCACATCGCAGTCACCGCTGAAGATCCTGTCCCCCTCGATGAAACCGACAAAATTGAGGGCGGTACACTGGCGCAGCAGTTCTGCGCTGTGACGTACCAGGTCGTTGCCCTTGATCTCCTCCTCCCCCACGTTGAGCAGTGCGACCCGGGGAGACGGGATCCCCGCCACCTGCTCGGCGACCACGGACCCCATCACCGCAAATTGCAGCAGGGTATCGGCATCGCAGCTCACGTTTGCCCCCAGATCCAGCATCACGGTACGCCCGCCCCCCAAGGTAGGCAGCGCCTTGATGAGCGCGGGTCTGTCGACACCGGGCAGGGACTTGAGCACGCATTTCGCCATGGCCATCAGGGCGCCGGTATTGCCGGCACTGACGCAGGCATCCGCCTCGCCGGCCTTGACCAGATCCAGCACGACCCGCATGGAGGAGTCTTTCAGGGTGCGCAATGCGACAATGGGTTTCTCGCCCATGCCGACGACTTGAGAGGCATGCACGAAACGAACGCGAGGGTGATCCAGCAAGCCATGTTGCTGCAAGAGAGGGGTGGTCTGGTGTTTGTCACCGACCAGAATGAGATTGAGCTGAGGCAGAAGAGACAGTGCCTGCACGGCGGCAGGCACTGTTTCCGAGGGGCCAACATCTCCCCCCATTATGTCTAGCGCGACAGTTTGCGTAGACAAAGGCAATCCTTAAGCGATTACCTTTTTACCGCGGTAGAAACCATCGGCAGTCACGTGGTGACGACGATGAATTTCGCCACTGGTCTGATCAACAGTCAGTGCAGCGGTGGTCAGGGCATCGTGGGAACGACGCATGCCACGCTTGGCGCGGGTTTTACGGTTCTGTTGTACGGCCATGGTAGGCTAACTCCTAAAATTCACTTACGTTTGAGCTCTTCAAGAACTGCAAAGGGATTCGGCCGCTCATCAGCAGGTTCGATGTCACCCCAGGTCATCTCCATGTTCCCTCGCGGACAGACATCCAGAGGATGCATGGCCACTTGAGGCAACGAGAGGATGAGCTCATCCTCCAGGATTTGATGAAGATCTATCTCGCCGTTTTCGTCCAACTCAATGGGCTCATAAGCTTCCGGCAGTTCTTCCTCGTTTGTTCTCTCGAACAGCGGAGTGTAGATAAAATCAGCTTCACAAAGGTGTTCGAATGTCTCTCCGCAACGCTGGCAAACCAGGTCAACCTTGGCATGGGCAGTGCCTTTCATAACGGTCAACTTCTGGATGTCTTTACCAAAGTGCAGTGTGACATCAACATCACTTCGCAAGCCTTCGGTTGATTCTTCCAATCTGGGCATCTGCGACTTTTCCACTATCCCGACATAGTCGAGTAGCTTCAAGGCATTACGGACTGGATCAACCTTAACGGGCAACTTCACCTTTTGCATAGGGCGCGAATATTATAGGTCCAACAAGGGATAGTCAAAGGAAAAAGTCCTTACCGCCGATGATTTTAACTGCGCAGACCCCTGTTCACAGGAACTTGCGCTCACCGGTGACTGATTATGCCATAAACAGCCGGATCCCACACGGGATCCTGCACGGTACGGGCATGCAGGAGGGGGAAATGCGGACAGATCCCCCCAGCCCCTAGGCTGTGCCAGCTCTGCTGATTTGACCAAATCTGACGCTTTGCTTGAAAACAACCCGCTGAGGCTCGACGTTGTGTCTTAGGATAATCAGGGAGATTAGGCGGGGTTTATCTGGAGGTTATCGATGAGAGTGGTAATTTCTTGGTGGTTTATGCTGATTTTTATCCTATCAGTGATGCAACCTGTGGTTGTCTTCGCCGAAGAGAAGAGCAGCGGTCATGTTTATCTGGATGACAACATGCCGGTCTTCCTCCCCTGCGGTTCGGACAACGCCTTCTTGCTGATTGGCCCGGACAAGCTGCTGCAATCCTTGCAACAGCAATGGCACCAACTCAATGCGCAGCACTCCAGCTCCCCTCGCCCGCTTTACGTGGAAATGACGGGGCATTTTGAAGAGAACCCCGATGCCGAGGGACGCTCGGCAGATTTCGATGGCCGCTATCGTGGAGAATCCCTTCTGCGCAGTCAGGCCGAGAGTCCCGCCACCTGCCCGGTATTGGTGGTTGAGGACTAGATCAGGACGCTCATTTCCCCGGCTACATCAGGGCCTGGCCATGCACGTCGGCTTTTGGGTGAACAGGGAGACCGGACGTTGGGGCGCCGCCTCCATCAACCGGCGAATGGCTTGAAAACTCTCGAGGGCCGCCTTGATGGCAATGGGATTGACTATCCAGCCCGGCAGGTTGTTGCCCGGATTGGTGTAGGTTTCGAGTCGCACCAGGGTGGCACCATCCCCTTGGGGCAGGGCCTCCCAGCGACCGCTGCTGGCCCGGATCCGCACCAGCCCCGGGCGCTCGCGCAAGGCATCGGGTTCGGCCCAGACCTTGAGCACCAGGCCACAATCCGCCCGTCTCGACACATGGGAGCGGGTAATGAGCTCCCTGTCCTGTACCGGCCAGGGGGATTCCAGCCGGGTGTAGACCAGTTCATCATCCTCGCCGGCTCTTGCCAGTACCCGTACCTCGCGGCTCTTGGGCAGCCACTCCCGATGCCGGGCGGTGTCCCGCAGCACCGCCAACAGGGCCTCAGGGGCGGCCTTGACCCGCATCTCCAGGCGCAAGGCCAGGTAGGGACCTGGCGGGCGAGGCTGGGTCCAGAGGCTCACCTTCCCCTCCCCCTGCTGCGGCAACCATTCCTGACCCCAGCTTGCAAAGGAGAGCAAGATCATCACTAGTGCTCCGTATTTGATCATGCCATCTCCCCCGTCCGCCCATTATCCATACCAATGCAAGTGCAGTATGACAGTCACGCCGTGGCATGAGTGTGACCATCGATGTATCCAGTGTCGGAAGCAATGTGCTGTGCTTATCCATGTCGCTGCAGGCAAGCCAGTTTACACCCTGCCCGCTGGCCTTATAAAATCAACCAATTGATTTATCACTGGATATCACCACATGATGGCTGCCACTCTGATCCTTGCCTCCACATCCCGTTATCGCAAGGCCCTGCTGGAAAAACTCGGCCTGCCATTTCAGTGTGCGGCCCCTGACGTGGATGAAACTCCGCAGCCCCAGGAGTCGGCCCAGGCACTGGTAGCAAGGCTGGCACATGCCAAGGCGAGCGCCATCGCAGCGCAGCATGATCACGGCCTGGTCATCGGTTCTGATCAGGTGTGTGTCTGCGATGGGCGCATTCTTGGCAAACCGGGCACGGTAGAAAACGCGGTGGCACAGCTGATGGCCGCCCAGGGTAAAAGCGTCACCTTCTATACGGGGCTGTGCGTACTGGATGCGGCGAGCGGCCGGGCTGAACAGTGGGTGGAACCTTTCACCGTGCACTTCAGAACCCTGGGTGAGGCGGCCATCCTCCGCTACGTAGAGGCGGAACTGCCGCTCGATTGCGCTGGCAGTTTCAAGTGTGAAGGCATGGGTATCGTGCTGTTCAAGGCCTTGGAGGGTCGCGATCCCAATGCACTGATCGGCCTCCCCCTCATCGCCCTGCTCGAGCTGCTCGAGCGCCATGGGCTGGCCCTGCCATGACCCTGGCGAGAGACACGTCGACATAGAAAAACGGGAGCCTTGATGGCTCCCGTTTTATGCTTTCGATGCTGGCTCATGCCAGCAGCTGGCGCAGCTCCGCCATGGTATCGACGATGGCAACGGGTTCGTATTGCGCCAGCCTGGCCCTGTCGTGCACGCCCCAGGTCACCCCGATGCGCGGCATGGCAAGGGCTGCGGCCATCCCCATGTCGTGAATGGAATCGCCGATCATCACCGCCTGCTCAGGTTCCAGGCCCAATTCATCCAGGATCTGGGTCAACATCAAGGGGGCGGGCTTGGAGTGGGCTTCATCTGCTCCGCACGTCGCGGCAAAGAGCGGACGCAATCCCGTCTCGTCCAATATCCTGTCCAGACCCTGCCGGGACTTGCCGGTGGCCACGGCCAGTTGAATGCCCGACTCCCGCCAGTGATGAAGCAGTTCCCTCGCCCCCGCAAACAAGGGGCTCGGCGTGTCATCGTGCAGATAATGGTGGCGATAGCGGGCGATCAGGGCCTGGGCCCGCTCGCTCCCCTCCTGCAGGGTGAACAATCGGGGGATCCCCACCGCCAAGCTGAGGCCGATGATCTGGTGGGTCTGCTGCGCCGACGGCACCGCTTCCCCGCAATCGCGGGCGGCCCCCTGCACACAGGCGACGATCCGCCCCACCGAATCCATCAGGGTTCCGTCCCAGTCGAAGATGGCGAGGCGGATATCCTGCATCAGCGGGCCAGCTTGCCGAGGAAGGTTTCAAGTTCAGGGGCAAGCGGCGCTTCCACCTGCATCTCCCTGTCATCCACCGGGTGAGTAAAGCTCAGCTTCCAGGCGTGCAGGAAGAGTCGCTTCAACCCTTGATTGCGCATACTTTCATCAAACGCCGCCTCACCGTATTTGTCATCACAGGCGATGGGGTGGCCGGCATGCTGGGTATGGACCCGGATCTGGTGAGTCCGGCCGGTGATCGGGCTGCACTCCACCAGGGTCGCTTCGGCAAACTGGCGGGCGATGCGAAAACGAGTCTCGGACGGCTTGCCATCGGCGCTGACCCGCACCACCCGTTCGCCGGATTGCAGATCATTCTTGCGAAGGGGGGCGTTGACCACTTTGACGTGAGGCTGCCATTGGCCGCGTACCAGCGCCAGATATTGCTTGCGCATGGTCTTGACCCGCAGTTGCTCATGCAGACTGCGCAGGGCGCTGCGCTTCTTGGCAACCAGCAACACGCCGGAGGTATCGCGATCGAGGCGATGCACCAGCTCGAGGAAGCGGGCTTCCGGGCGCAGGGCCCGCAGCCCCTCGATCACCCCGAAGGAGAGACCACTGCCGCCGTGTACCGCCATGCCGGAGGGCTTGTTCAGCACTATCATGGCCTCGTCTTCAAACAGGATCTGGCTCTCCAGACGCTGGATGCTGCCAAGGTTGGCCGAGGGCAGCTCGTTCTTCTCGGCAACGCGCACAGGCGGTACCCGTACTTCGTCGCCGGCACAGAGCTTGTATTCAGGTTTGATGCGTTTCTTGTTGACGCGCACTTCGCCCTTGCGAAGGATGCGATAGATCAGGCTCTTGGGGACGCCCTTTAGCTGAGTCTTGAGAAAATTGTCGATGCGCTGCCCTTCATGCTCAGCTTCGATGGTGAGCAGCTGCACTTGTTGATGTATCTGTGTCATGGCGCGGATTTTAACACTGCCGATGGCCCTTGGCTCCATGCTTTGTTAAAAAATGGCGTCTTGCTATAAAAGTGGTTTAAATGGGATAATAAACAAGGTTTTGTCATTGTGTTCAAGCCTTGTACTAAGTGGCCAAAATTTATGCCACCCAATCCCGAAACACCGTGTATACAAGAACATGACGGTTCCCGGGTGCGAGGTACAACGCATGGAGAACGCAAACAGAGCCGCTTTAATTGTCTCCACATCGGTATCCTTAATTCGCGCCTTCGAGAAGGCAGAACCCGAGTGCCCTTAATTAGCGCCTCATGCATACCCCAACCGGGAGGTTGCCCAAGCATGCTGAAGACCCGAGGCCGGCGCCGGCAGGACCCTGTGGAGGGATCAAAATGACAAAATAATGAGAACTCAATGAAAAGAATGCTAATCAACGCGACTCAAGAAGAGGAGTTGCGCGTAGCGCTGGTTGACGGACAACAGCTCTACGATTTGGATATTGAAAGTCCGGGGCACGAGCAGAAGAAAGCGAACATCTACAAGGGCAAAATCACCCGCGTAGAACCCAGTCTCGAAGCTGCTTTTGTCGATTATGGCGCCGAGCGCCACGGTTTCCTGCCGTTAAAGGAAATCGCCCGCAATTATTTCCCCTCCGGTTATTCCTATCAGGGTCGCCCCAACATCAAAGAAGTGGTCCGCGAAGGCCAGGAAGTGATCGTCCAGATCGATAAGGAAGAGCGTGGCACCAAGGGTGCAGCCCTCACCACCTTTATCAGTCTGGCGGGCAGCTACCTGGTGCTGATGCCGAACAACCCCCGTGCCGGCGGCATTTCCCGTCGCATCGAGGGTGACGAGCGGACCGAGTTGAAGGAAGCCCTGAGCGGCCTGACCGTGCCGGACGGCATGGGCCTCATCGTGCGTACCGCCGGTGTGGGCAAGTCCCCGGAAGAGCTGGAATGGGATCTGAACGTACTGCTCAACCACTGGGATTCCATCCACAAGGCCTCCCAGAACCGCTCCGCTCCGGTGCTTATCCATCAGGAAAGCAACGTGATCGTGCGGGCCATCCGTGACTACCTGCGTCGCGACGTCGGCGAGATCCTGATCGACAACCCTGTCATCTTCGAGCGCGCCAAGTCCCACATCGAGCTGGTTCGTCCCGATTTCCTCAATCGCGTGAAGCTGTACAAGGGTGATGTTGCCCTGTTCAACCACTTCCAGATCGAGAGCCAGATCGAGTCGGCCTTCCAGCGCGAAGTGCGCCTGCCCTCCGGCGGCAGCATCGTCATCGACCCGACCGAAGCGCTCACCTCCATCGATATCAACTCCTCCCGCGCCACCAAGGGCGGCGATATCGAAGAGACCGCGCTGCAGACCAACCTGGAAGCGGCCGACGAAATTGCCCGTCAATTGCGTCTGCGCGATCTGGGTGGCCTCATCGTCATCGACTTCATCGACATGACTCCGGTTCGCCATCAGCGCGAAGTGGAAAACCGTCTGCGTGAAGCCGTGCACCAGGACCGTGCCCGCATCCAGCTTGGCCGGATCTCCCGTTTCGGTCTGCTGGAGATGTCCCGCCAGCGCCTGCGCCCCTCCCTCAACGAGTCCAGCAGTCATATCTGCCCCCGTTGCCAAGGACAAGGGGTCATCCGTGACAACGAATCACTGGCCTTGTCCATCCTGCGTCTCATCGAAGAAGAGGCCATGAAGGACAACACCGAGCAGGTTCACGCTCAGGTGCCGGTCGATGTCGCCGCCTATCTGCTCAACGAGAAGCGTGCCTCCATCGCCAGTCTGGAGCAACGCAATGACGTACGCCTGTACATCATTCCGAACCAGCATCTGGAAACGCCGCACTACGAAGTGACCCGCATCCGTCAGAACGAAATTCCGGAAGCGGCCAGCTACGAGCTCAAGACCGAGATTGCCAAGCCGGTTTACCAACCGAAGCAGGCTCAGGTCATTGAGCGCGAGCAACCCCTGCTGCAAGGTTTCGTGCAGGCCCCTCAACCCGCCGCACCGGCTGCCGCCGCCGCGCCTGCTCCCCAGGCTGCTGCTGTCGCCGCCGAGCCGGGCCTGTTCGGCAAGCTGTTCAAGGCCATCTCTGGCTTGTTCAGTTCTGACGCGGCCCCTGAGGTGAAAGCCCCTGCCGAGAAGCCGGTGGCTCGTGAAGCGCGCAAGGAAGAGGGTCATCGTCATCAACGTGACGAGACCCGCAGCCGTGGTCAGCGTGGTCGTCGTGATGACAACCGTGGCAACCGCAACGAAGCCGGTGAGAAACGTGAAGGTTCGGCCAACCGCGAAGGCGGTGAGAACCGTAACCGTCGCCCGCGCAAAGAGCGTGAGCCGCGCCAGGAACGTGAAGGCCGTGGGGAAGCCCGCAGCGAACAGCGTATGGAGCGCGAACCGCGCGAGGCTCGTGAGCCCCGTCAGGAACGTGAACCCCGCGCTCCGCGCCCTGCCCGTGAGCCGCGCGCACCTCGTGAACCCCGCCCCGAGGTGGTGGAAGCCGTCGAAGCCGTTGAGGTGAACGCTGCCGCAGTGCAAGCCGAACCCCGTCAGGAGAAAGAGCAGAAAGTGGCCGAGCGCCGCGAACGTCGCCAACTGCGCAAGCAGGTTCGGGTCGATGTCGCCGCCGCCGACACCCCTGCCCTGCCCGTTGACGAGCCTGCCTCTGATGTCGTGGAAGCCCAGACCGTGGCCGGTGAGCAAGAGGAGCAGACCGACGGTCAGCGCCGTTCTCGCCGTACCCCGCGTGGCCAGCGTATCGAAGGTCAGCGTCGCAAGCGCATCAACGAAGAGGCCCGTGGCCAGCGCGATGATGAGCCTCAGGCCGAAGTTCAGCTGACCGCTGCCGCCCAGGCCGATGCCGCTCATGTGAAGGTGGAAGAGCCGGCCGTGCCGGTGATCACCATCCCGAGTGCCGAAGCCGTGGCTGCTGCCCTGCAGGCCTCCTCTGCGCTGACCGAGCATGTGGTCGCCGAAGCGGTGGCAGAAGAAGCCGCTGAAGCCGCCGCCGCACCTGCCGTTGAGCAAATCGCTGCGGTAGCTGAACCTGTGGTCGCTGACGTTGTGGCCGAGGTCGCCCCTGTCGCTGCCGAGCAGGTCGTAGCTCCCGCCACTGACGTGACTGTGGCCGAAGCAGCCCCTGCCGTTGAAGCTGATGCTGCCGAGGTGGTAGCTGCCGTGGTCGAGACGGCGCCGACTCTCGTCCTCGAAGCTGCGCCCGTGGTTGAACCTCAGGTTGCTGCCGTCGACGTCGAGCCCGCTGTCGTTGAAGCGGTCGATGCCGAACCGGTTGCCGCCCCTGTGGTTGCAGACGTCGCGCCAGTCGTCACTGCTCCTGTGGCCAAGCCGGTCAACAAGGGCGGTGTCCTGGCCCGCGCTCGCAAGGCCTCCGCGCCGATGGCAACACCGGCCGCCGTGCCTGCCCAGCCTGCCCGCGAACCGGTTGCCTACGCACCGCTCGAGCGCAGTGAAGTGACCACCTCCGGTCGCCACGCCGGCAGCACCGCTGCCAGCAACGTGGCAACCAGTCCGGCCGGTCGCCCCTGAGCCAGCTTGCTAGTCTGATGAAAAGGGCCACACATTGTGTGGCCCTTTTTTTACCCGGTACTCTCCACCCTGCCATGTCTGTTTCATCACGCGCCGAGTAGCCACCTGCTTCGTTCAGCGCCTTTCGTGCTACATCACACTGTGCGCTCACAGCAGTGAGATCACCCGCTCCACTTCCAGAGCTTATCTCTGCCTTGTTCGACTAAAGAAATTCATTGCAACTGCTTGATTGCAATTTACAGCATGTTGATGTTTATCCATGTTCAACTATCGGGATTAAGCACTTCCCCTAGCAACCAGCATCTATATCGGCAGTCATTGCCGGTGCTCTCACCCCGGCCATCACGGCAGACCAGCATCCCATGGCGTATCCCTGGCTCACCTTTCCTTCGTAGAAAGGTTTGTCGATGCCTTCCATTCCTCCTGATGCGCCTATCACCCAGTCAGACCCCATATTCCATGGGGCAATGTTCTCTACTGTGAGTATCCAGCCCCTCGCCTCCACCCCTTCATTGGCTCACGTCAGTGTCATCAAATCTCTGCGGAACCGGACCAGACGAGCTCAGCTGCTAGCCAAGGTACTCCCCCTCCTCTCAATCACTCGGGGTGAGCCCTGATGAACTTTGGTTGTGGAACGAGGCAATGAAAGGTGATTGTGGAGCGTAGTGTGAAGAACAATATTTGTTTGATGGCATACAATGATGACTACAGAGGCTTGCTGCCTCAAGGGCGCATCCATCTATGGGATGGAAAAATGGCAATAAAAAAGGGCCCGCAGGCCCTTTGATGATGTCGATGAGACAGTGACTATCAGCCACCAAACAGATGGTTGCTGACGATGAACAGGCCACCGGAGAGCAGCATGGTCAGCGGCAGGGTCAGCACCCAGGCCAGCAAGATGGTCTTGATGGTCTGGCTCTGCAGCCCGGATTTGTTGGCCACCATGG
Source organism: Aeromonas intestinalis (assembly GCF_054052485.1). Taxonomy (NCBI): domain Bacteria; kingdom Pseudomonadati; phylum Pseudomonadota; class Gammaproteobacteria; order Aeromonadales; family Aeromonadaceae; genus Aeromonas; species Aeromonas intestinalis. The sequence goes on along the minus strand of NZ_JBSTYK010000007.1, from coordinate 49,301 downwards.
TCCCCGCCACCGCAGAGGAGAGGATATGGGTGGTGGACACCGGCATGCCGGTCAGGCTGGCGACCCCGATGGAGGCGGCGGCGGTGATCTGGGCGGCGATGCCCTGGCTGTACGTCATGCCGGAGGAGCCAATCTTCTCCCCTACCGTGTAGACGATACGGCGCCAGCCCACCATGGTGCCACACCCCAGCGCCAGGGCGATGGAGACGATGACCCAGGTCGGTGCATATTCGGCGGTCGCAGTCAGATCCTTGCGCCATTTGGCCAGATCGGTCAGCTCCTTGGCCGGCAGCGGCAGCTTGGAGACCTTGCGGGCGGTATCGTCGATACAGAGCAGCAGACGACGCACTTCACGGCGATCGGTCAGGCTCATCTCTTCATAGGTACGGACCTTGCCGAGACGATTGTCCAGGGTTGCCATGGCCTGCAGCACTTCACCGGCGGCGCAGTGGGTCATCAGCTCTTCCTGGGAATGGGCAGGCACGTTGAAGTCCACCAGAGTGGAGACCTGCTCCTGATTGCGCTGGTAGATCTCCATGATGCGCTGGTTGGCATCCTGGGTTCTATCCAGATCATAGGAGCGGCTGTTCATGTCCAGGGCGAAGTAGGCGGGCGCCATGCAGATCAGCACCAGCATCACCAGACCTATCCCCTTCTGACCATCGTTGGAGCCGTGCACGAAGCTCACCCCCATGGCGGAGCAGATGAGGGTGACACGGGCCCAGAACGGCGGGTGTTTCTTGCCATCCACCAGCAGACGCTCTTCCGGGGTCTTGTGGATCTTGCTGTTCAGCCAGACGCGTTTCATGGCAAACAGCAGCAATGCCGCGATAACGAAACCGACTGTGGGAGAAATGATGAGGGAGAGCATGATGTCGATGGCTTTACCGACGTTGATGCCCTCCTGCAGGGGCTGATGGGTCATCCAGGCATAGGCGCCGCCTACCCCCAGGATGGAGCCGATCAGGGTGTGTGAGCTGGAGGCCGGGATCCCGAAGAACCAGGTGCCCAGGTTCCACACGATGGCGGAAAACAGCAGGGAGAAGACCATGATCAATCCCTGGGTAGAATCCATCCCGAGCAGCAGATCGATGGGCAGCAGATGCACGATGGCATAAGCAACCCCCAGCCCACCCAGCATGACACCGGCAAAGTTGAACAGACCGGAAGCCACCACCGCCATATGAGCCGGCATCGCCTTGGTATAGATGACCGTTGCTACCGCGTTGGCGGTATCGTGAAAGCCGTTGATGAACTCATAGGCCAGCACAAAAAAAACGGCCAATACCAAACCGATTGACCACCAAAAACCCAAACCACTAAACATTTCAAACATAAAAACGAACCTGTTTATGAGTTGCGGCGGATTATGCCAGAAGGCTCGGTGCGCCATAGCCGTCATTGAAATATTTCAGTAAGAAAAAAAAAGGGCATTCCGTCAGAAAATGTCTTAGGCCCAGTCGGAATGCGCCTTGTCATAGATTAATTAAACGCACGATGCAGCACGAGATCCTGAGTCATATCAAGGCCCTATCTTGCACAAACGCGCCATATTCCCCGCTTTTTGTCACAAAACCTTGATCTTTCGCACACATATCCAGCCACGGAACATGCGGCATCTGTAGGCAGCAAATCAAAAAGGGTGCCGAAGCACCCTTTCATCGTTCACTCGTCACAGGGGTTCAGTCCTGGTTGATGCGGCTGGCGACCGCCCCTTGCTGACTCTTGTACTTCGCATTCTCCCGCTTGTTGTACGGACGAGCCGCAACGCCTGAGAGCATTTCGAAGTTCAGTGCCCCGATCTTCATCTTGGGGCGCAGGGCCAGGGGCAGCTTGCCACCGTTGTAGAACTCCAGCACGATACGGCCGGACCAGCCCGGATCGATACGGTGGGCGGTGACGTGTACCATCAGGCCCAGGCGTGCCAGGGAGGAGCGACCGTCCAGCCAGCCGACGATGTCCGCCGGCAGGGTGACGGATTCGTAGGTCACCGCCAGGGCCAGCTGACCCGGGTGCAGGTAGAAGGCTTCGCCGTCCGGGATGTGGATCTCCTCGCTCATCACCCGCTCGATGGCATCGGCCATCTCGGCACTGGTACCGCCGAGGTCGATATAAGGCGCGGTATGATCGCGAAACACCCGAAACTCGTTGCCGAGCAGCACATCGACGCTGACGCCACTGATCCGCTCGATGCCGGGGCGCGGCTCAATCACTATCTTGCCTTCATCCAGATGGCGTTCGATATCGGTATCACAAAGACGCATTCGGCGACTCTCCTGACAAAAGATTCATTTAAAAAGCCGGGCATCACCCGGCTCTTTCCTGATTAACCGATCAACATGTGGCGGATGCGCGCCTTGAGCATGTCGATGGCGATGCGATTCTTGCCGCCACGGGGCACGATGACATCGGCGTACTGCTTTGACGGATCGATGAACTGCATGAACATGGGGCGTACCGTCTTCTGATATTGCTTGAGGACGGAGTCCATGGTGCGGCCCCGTTCCTGCACATCGCGCACCAGACGGCGCAACAGGCAGATGTCGAGGGGAGTATCCATGAAGATGGAGGCATCCATCAGATCCCGCAGCCGGCTGTCGGTCAGCAGCAATATCCCTTCCAAGATGATCACCCGACGGGGGGCGAAGGGGGTGATCTCGTCCATACGCGTGTGCTCGGAATAGGAGTAACGGGGAATGTTCACCGACTCCCCGCCCACCAGCTGGGTCAGATGCTGCACCAGCAGATCGTGATCAAGGGCATTGGGGTGGTCATAGTTGGTCTTGACCCGCTCTTCCATGGTCATGTGGGTCTGATCACGGTAGTAGCAATCCTCGGTGATCACACCAATCTGACCTGCGCCCAGTTCGGCCACCAGCTCTTCATAGATGGTTTGAGCGATAAGACTCTTGCCGGATGCGGACGCACCAGCAATACCGATGATCACACAAGAATGTTGAGTATCAGACATTGAAAATACCTAAAGAAAGAAGAGCACTGGGGATTGTTTAAACCGATCCATTATATAAAAAAGGGTGAGCCATGCCCACCCTCAAATCCGCAGCAAACGGCCGACAGCCGATTATTCGTCCAGCGCCACCGTATAGAGCGGGGTCGCAATCGGTTTACCACTGAAATAGAGCTCGGCCCCGACCCGTCTGGCCAGTCTCAGATAAGCCTCTGCCAGCTCCCCTTCCGGCGCCCCGAACACGGTCGGGCAGCCTTCGTCCATGTGCTGACGGATATCGATGTGCAGCGGCAACTGGCCAAGCAGCGCCACTTGATATTGCTCTGCCATCTTCTTGCCGCCACCGGTGCCAAACAGCGGCTCGTGGTGACCGCAGGCGCTGCAAACGTGATAACTCATGTTCTCGACGATGCCGAGCACGGGTACGTTCACCTTGTTGAACATGGCGATGCCCTTGCGTGCATCCGCCAGTGCCACATCCTGGGGCGTGGTGACGATCACCGCCGCCGTGGTGGGCACCTGCTGGGCCAGGGTGAGCTGGATGTCGCCGGTACCTGGCGGCATGTCCACCACCAGATAATCCACTTCGCCCCAGCGGGTCTCGTGGAGGATCTGCGCCAGCGCCTTGCTCGCCATGGGACCGCGCCAGATGGTGGCATCCTGCTCATCCACCAGATAGCCGATGCTGTTGCTCTTGAGACCACAGGCCATCACCGGTTCCATGGTCTTGCCATCACGGCTGCTCGGACGCTCCTTCAAGGTGCCCATCATGGTCGGAATGGAGGGGCCGTAGATGTCCGCATCCAGAATGGCGACCCGGGCCCCCTCCTTTTGCAGCGCCAGCGCGAGGTTCACCGCCGTGGTGGACTTGCCCACCCCTCCCTTGCCGGAGGCTACCACCAGGATGTTGCGAATGCCCTGTACTGCCGCTAGCTGCTGGGCGCGGGGCATACTGGCGACCTCTATCTCCCCCAGCCAGTCGATGCGGCTGGCCCCCGTGGCGCTGCGCAGGCGTCCATCGAAGCACTCCTTGAGCTCATCGAACAGGGATTGCCCGGCAAAGGGCAACACCAGTTTGATGGTCAGGGTCTGTTCCTGCTGTTCGATGGCGCGCACGAAACCGGCCGCCACCAGATCCTTGCCCCAGCCGCTTGGCTTAAATTCGGCCAGGATCTGTTTTACTGAATCCATCACCATTAACTCCCCATTATCTTGTCGTTATGCTGAGGTGAAAGGTTACCGCACATAAATCAGTGGGTTGCAGGCTTGTAGCCGAGTGCCGAAGCCCGGGCCTGACGGGCCAGAGCCCTAGGCAGGCTACCCCCAATTCGGGTAACATGCTCGGCACTGTATCATCCCAACAGGCACATAAAGAACGTATTATGGCAACTGATCCTCGTAGAATGCTGGTAACCTGCGCCCTCCCCTATGCCAACGGCTCCATCCACCTTGGCCACATGCTGGAACACATCCAGGCCGATATCTGGGTCCGTTATCAGCGAATGCGCGGCAATCAGGTGCATTTCGTCTGCGCCGATGATGCCCACGGTACCCCCATCATGCTCAAGGCACAGCAGATGGGGATCACGCCGGAGGCGATGATCGCGGCGGTCTCCGAGGAGCATCAGGGCGATTTCGCCGGTTTCAACATCAGCTTCGACAACTATCACTCCACCCACAGCGACGAGAACCGCGAGCTGTCGGAGCTGATCTATGGTCGCCTGAAAGAGTCCGGCAAGATCAAGATCCGCACCATCTCCCAACTGTTCGATCCGGAAAAGTCCATGTTCCTGCCGGACCGTTTCGTCAAGGGTACCTGCCCCAAGTGCAAGTCCCCCGAGCAGTACGGTGACAACTGCGACAGCTGCGGCGCCACCTACAGCCCGACCGAGCTCATCGATCCGAAATCCGCCGTCTCCGGCACGACTCCGGTGATGAAGGATTCCGAACACTACTTCTTCGATCTGCCCCAGTTCGAAGCCTGGCTCGCCGACTGGGTGCGCGGTTCTGGCGCCATCCAGGAAGAGATGGCGAACAAGATGCAAGAGTGGTTCGAATCCGGTCTGCAGCAGTGGGACATCACCCGTGACGCCCCCTACTTCGGCTTCGAGATCCCGGGTGCGCCGGGCAAATACTTCTACGTCTGGCTGGATGCTCCCATCGGCTACATGGCGTCGTTCAAGAACCTGTGCAACAAGCGCGGCGACATCGATTTTGACAGCTACTGGCAGGCCGACTCCGACGCCGAGCTCTATCACTTCATCGGCAAGGACATCGCCTACTTCCACTGCCTGTTCTGGCCGGCCATGCTGGAAGGAGCGGGTTTCCGCAAGCCGACCAAGGTCAACGTGCACGGTTATGTAACCGTCAACGGTGCCAAGATGTCCAAATCCAAGGGCACCTTCATCAAGGCGAGCACCTACTTGAAGCACCTGGATCCCGAGTGCCTGCGTTACTACTACGCCGCCAAGCTCAACAGCCGCATCGACGATCTGGACCTGAACCTCGAGGACTTCGTGCAGCGGGTCAACGCCGACGTGGTCAACAAGCTGGTCAACCTGGCCTCCCGCAACGCCGGCTTCATCGCCAAGCGTTTCGATGGCAAGCTGGCTGATGTGTGCAGCGAACCCGCGCTCTACGCCGAATTCGCCGCTGCCAGCGCCACCATCGCCGAGGCCTACGAGAGCCGTGAATTCAGCCGCGCCATCCGCGAGATCATGGCACTGGCCGACAAGGCCAACCGCTACGTGGACGACAAGGCCCCCTGGGTCATCGCCAAGCAGGAAGGTGCGGACGCCGAGCTGCAAGCGGTCTGCTCCGTCGGCATCAACCTGTTCCGGGTGCTGATGGCCTACCTCAAGCCCGTCATGCCCGAGCTGGCTGCGCGTGCCGAAGCCTTCCTGGGTGAGACCCTCTCCTGGGATGGCATCGCGACCCCGCTCACCGGCCACCAGCTGACCCCGTTCAAGGCCCTGTTTGCCCGTATCGAACCTGCCAAGGTCGAGGCCATGGTGGAAGCGTCCAAGGAAGATCTGGCCAAGGAGCAGAGCAAGAAGCCGGCCGGCCCCCTGGCGGATGACCCCATCAGCGACACCATCGCCTATGAGGATTTCGCCAAGCTGGATCTGCGCGTTGCACTCATCAAGAAGGCCGAAGCCGTGCCGGAAGCGGAGAAGCTGCTGAAACTGCAGCTCGACCTTGGTGGTGAGACCCGTCAGGTGTTCGCCGGCATCAAGTCCGCCTACAACCCGGAAGATCTGGAAGGCAAGATGACCGTGATGGTGGCCAACCTGGCCCCGCGCAAGATGCGCTTCGGCATGTCCGAGGGCATGGTGCTGGCTGCAGGCCCGGGCGGCAAGGATCTCTGGATCCTGGAGCCCCAGGAAGGCGCCCAGCCCGGCATGCGCGTCAAGTAAGCACGCCGTTTCAGGATGCAAAAAGAGAGGCTCAGGCCTCTCTTTCTTATGTCTGCTTGTTATCTGCGTGGACTCAGTCTCAGGCCGGGCGCATCGCCATCCTGAGCCCCACCAGCTCCGCCTGCTGGCAGTTGAGCTGCCGCAACTGACACCCTATCGCCTCTTCCAGCTGTCGCCACTGGCGGCGCCGCTTGTCACTGAGCCCCTTGCGCGCCAGCTGTTTCTGCCACTGGCGTGCATCCTGCAACTGACCCAGTCTGGTCTGCCACTCCACCAGCCGGGCCAGCCAGGCCGGATCCCCTTCCCCCTGCTCCAGCAGCAACTCCACCCCGTAGCGGGTCTGCTTGAGGATGAGGCGCAGCCTGTGCCAGTGACGCAGCTGACGCCTGGCACCGCCCGAGAGTCCATCAAGCCCGTCTACTCCCTCCGCCAGCGTCAGGGCCAGCTGCGTCTGATAGAGCGGCAGGGGATTGAACTCCACAGGCACCTGCGCCAGACGGGTCAGCCAGCGGTCGAGACGCACCGTCAGCAAGGGGACTCGCGGCGTCATGCTCTTTGCAGGCTTGCCGCCGAAGCGTTCGGCATAGACCTGGGCATCGCGCAGCGCGGAGAGCCGACGGGTCGCCCGCAGCAATCGCCGCTCAAGGCCTGGCTGATGGATGAGGGGCCGCCAGAGGGCGAGCAAGGCCAGCAGGCGCCGCGCCGCTATGCGGTAACCGTGCACCTCTTCCACCCCGGCCTGAGCGCGCAGAGCCAGGGTGGCAGCGCAATAGGCGTCGATAAGCTGCCGTGCCTGGTCGTGCCATGTCATCTGCTGCATTCCTTTCCCTCCCTCAGTTGGTATGAAACCCGCGACCCGTGGGCGGCGATGCCTTGGCATACTCCATTTTCTCGACGGTGGCGGTCCGCGGGCCGTGCTCCAGCCAGCCCAGCATCATCTGTACCTGCTGCTCAGGGCCGGCGATGAGGATCTCCACCGAGCCGTCCGCCAGGTTGTAGGCATGACCCCGCAGCCCCAACTGCAACGCCCGCTCCCGGGTGAAGTAGCGAAACCCCACCCCCTGGACCTGACCCCAGACCCGGACGACAAACGATTGCTCTCCCATTTTCAGCACCTTTTTCTCAAGAATATTCACCCCAGGGCGATAATGACGGCGACTCTCTTTTCCCTGCAGGAAGCATATCATTATGAAAGAAGTAAAATTTCGTTGGGTTGACCGCTATCTCATTCACCTCACGATCAGTGAAAAATTCCTCATCACCTTCTGGTGCCCCCTGCTCTTCATCGCCGCCCTCACCTGGTATCTGCTGGCCGATAGCCATGATCAGCAGATGCAGCTGCGACTGGATCAACTCAAGCTGCGGGTCGAGACCACGGCCGCCCTGGTGAGCCAGCAACCGACCCTCACCCTCCCCGCCGAGCTGACCCTGAGCCAGGCTGGCAGCGATGGCCTGCAGCAGCAAGGCGATCGCTACAGCTACAGTGCACGCGCGGGCCAGGCCGGTTTCGTCACCGGCACCCTTGATACCGCCGGGGAGACCATGTGGACGGGCCAAGGCACGGCTCTCACCATCATCGCCGTGCTGGCCGCCCTGCTTGCCCTGCTCACCCATTATCTGATGACCTTCGTCTCCGGGGCGCTCTACTCCACCAACAAGGCACTGCAGACGGTGGCAAACGGGGATCTGACCTTCCGTCTCAACTTCTTCCCGGTGCGGGACGAGTTCTCCGTCCTCGCGGGCAGCATCGACAGGTTCACCGACCGTCAGCACAAGATAGTGCAACTCGTCGATGAGTCCGCCGAGGCCCTGGCCATGGCCGCCGACGAGTTCCGCGAACATGCCAGCGACGGTGAAACCCTGGCCCGTACCCAACGCCAGCACATGGACTCCCTGGCCGCCGCCATGGAGCAGATGTCTGCCGCCATCCGTGAAGTAGCCCGCAATGCCAACGACACCCTGCTGCAGACCCGCCAGTCCAGCGAGGAAGCCGCCAACGGTGCCGAGCGGGTAGCGCGCACCATCAGCGCCATCGGTACCCTGGCGGACGAGATTGGCAACGCCTCCGGCGCCGTCGAGCGGCTCACCCACAACGCCAACCGCATCAACGAAGTGGTCAGCGTCATCAATGCCATCTCCCAGCAGACCAACCTGCTGGCCTTGAACGCCGCCATCGAGGCGGCCCGGGCCGGCGAACAGGGACGCGGGTTCGCCGTGGTGGCCGACGAGGTGCGTACCCTCGCCAGCCGCACCCAGCAGGCCACGGTGGAAATTCAGCAGATGATCGAAGAGCTGCAGGCCGGCACCGGGGCACTCAACGACATCATGGAGAAGACGGTCGGGCGCGCCGCCAGCAGCCAGCAGCTCATCACCGAGGTGGGCCTGGACATCGACAAGCTGAGCCATCACAGCGACGCCGTGCTGGAGATGAGCACCCAGATTGCCACCTCCAGCGAGGAGCAGAGCTCGGTGGCCGAGGAGATCAGCCGCAATCTCGATCAGGTGCGTCAGGAGGCAAACCGAGTCGAAGAGGCCGCCAGTGCCTCGGTCGCCGGAACTGCCGGCATCAAGGCCACCGCGACCGAGTTGACCCAGGCCATGACGGGCCTGCGGATCTGATACTTCTGTTCTGATTTGAGTGACACAGCAAAAGGCCATCCCACGGATGGCCTTTTTGATGGGCGTCAATGCTTGTGGGCGCTGTCTGCATGCCCCCGATCAGCAGGCCGCGCGCCCTCACAACAAAGGGACCCGAAGGTCCCTTGTATTGCACTCATCGCGGCCCCGCTGACTCAGCGGCCGAAGGGCCACCAGGACTTGTCATTGTCCTGGATCTCGACGCTGCTCTGCGGCACGGGCCCGACGTCTGCCCCCTGCAGACGTTGCAGGCTGACCCTGAACTGCTCGGTGGGCTCCACGAACCAGTCGTCGATGATCAGCACCTTGATGGATTTGACCCCTCCCTCACCGGCAGCCCAGCTCACGGACTGACCGAACCAGGGCAGGAAGTCCAGCCCCCAGCGGGCCGTGCCACTGTCCAGCGCCAGCTGGGCGCGGGCCGGCTTGCTCAGATCGCCGCTGCGCACCAGCGGGATCTCTGCCAGCCATTGCCCCTCGCTCACCCTGATCACCGCGCTTTGCAACGAGATGGTCGAGGGGGCCGGTTTGTCCTTGATGGTCACCAGGGTCTGGGACTGGGCCCCCAGGGCCGCTCCGCTCGCATCGTGTAGCACCAGGGTGAAGGTCTCGTCGCCCTCGTTTTTCGTATCGGAAAGGGTCGGGATCTGCAATATTTTGTCCTGCTCATCGCCATCAGACCAGTTCAAGACACCACTGATCGGCGCCACATCCTGACTGTCGGCGCTGCCATATTGCACGCTCCAGCTCACGCTGGCGGCGCCATGGCTGCCTCCCTTGCGCTCTACCGCCAGGGTCAGGGTGCCGCCCTCCTCCACCTGGGCAGCCCCCAGGCTCAGGCCGAGTTCACCGGCAGGGGGCAAGGGGTACTGGATGGCCACCAGCACGGGATCGTGATCGGAGGCGCTGAACGGCCCCTCGGACTTGCCGAGCTGGCCCGAGTACTTGTTGCCGTACTCGAAGAAGTTGCTCTCCACCGAGTTGATGTGCCAATCCTCGATGCCGACCACCTTCTGCGCGAGGCTCGGGTTCGCCAGGGCGTGATCCAGATTGCCGAGCTCCCCCTCATAGCTGTAGGAGTAGGTATCGGTGCCGTGGAACCGGGTGTTGAGGTTGACCAGCCCCGCCCCCTTGCCTACCGCAGTAGCCTGCTCCTCATAAGGCTGGCCCGCCAGCTGGGTGAAGGCGGCACTCATGATCTGGCGGGGTTGGGCGGCGGGATCATAATCCGTCAGCACCCGCACCGGATCCTCCAGCCCGTAGGCGTTGAGATCGCCGATCACCAGCAGATCCCCCGGCTCCTGCTTGAGCCGCTCCCCCAGCACCCTGGCGGCGGAGACCCGCAGGGCGTTGCAATGACCCTGCCCATCCAGGGGGTCGGCATTCACATAATCGGGGTAATCCTCATAACAGGCCGACCCCTTGGATTTGAGGTGATTGACCACCAGGGTCAGGGGCGCATCCCCTTTGGGCGAGGTGAAGCGCTGCAGCAGGGAGTCGCGCATTCCCTGCTGGATGCTGACCGGCTTGCCCGCACTGTCGATGGCCTCGGCCACCTGCACCGGCAGCGGAATGAGCTGGGCCGCGCCCTCCAGGCTGACTCGAGCGGGCCGGTAGATGAGCCCCACCGTGATGGCGTCCGTTCCCATGGGCTGACCATCGGGAGAGTGAACGAAGGCGTAGTGATCCTGCTCATCCGGCAGGGCGGCATTGAGGGCATTCACCAGGTTCGCGATGGCGGAGTTGTCACCGTAACCGTTGTTCTCTATCTCCATCAGCCCCACCACGTCCGCGTTGAGGCGGGTGATGGCGCTGACAATCTTGGTGCGCTGCAACTCGAACTCCCCCACCGTCAGGGCGCCCCGGTTGCTGTTGGTGGGATTGGCATCCCCTCCCACGACTGTGGTGAAGAAGTTCAGCACGTTGAAGCTCGCCACCCGCAGATCCCCCGCCGTGGCGAGCTCAGGGGTCTCAACCCTGTCCCAGCCACGGTGATCCACGTCGCCCTGACTTATCTGGTTGTCCGCCACCAACCGGTAGAAGTCATAGGAGTAGCCAATGGCCCCCTCCAGGTTGTTCAGACGATCGCCGATGCGCAGATACCCCTGCTCGGCATCGAAGGCGGGATACCAGGGCAGCACACCGTCCGGCGCCTTGGCGTCGGTCTCCACCACCAGCTGGTTCACCCGATTGCGATCGCTCCACTGGCTCGCCTCCGTGCTCATGGCCGGGAACTTCTGGGTCGACTTGATGAGGGGTGCCCCGTAGGCCAGCACCAGGTTGTTGCGCTTGCCGTCGTAATCGAAGCTGAAATTGCGGGTCACCACCAGGCTGGAGGCCGGCACCAGCCGCACTCGCATCCCCTCGTGACGCTCCAGCAGGGTTGCCAGGCTCTCACCCGCCACCGGCACCAGATCCACCGCCGGCACCAGGCCCACCATGGGCTCGGTCACCGTCATGGCATCGGCGCTGAGCTGGGTCTGGTTGTAATACTCCTTCACCTTGCCCGAGACGCACACCTCGGCGCCCGGTACCAGATCGGCACTGACCTGATTGCTCTGCACGAAGAGGCCATCCGAGCTCGCGGGATCGCCATCCCCCTGCACGTCCTGGATGAAGAAGCCCTTGTAGAGCCCCTTCACCACCTGGGTCACCACGCCGCGGGTGGCATAGGCGGTTTCGGATTCAAACTTGCCGGCGGGCACCAGGGGGCTGCGATCACCTGTGCCCTGAATGGCGGGCACCGGGATGAGCTGATCGACCGGGCAGACGAAGGCCGGTGGCAGGCTGCCATCACAGTTATCCTCGCCGCTGCAACCGAGCCCGGCCGCTTCATCCCGGGGGAAGGCCAGGTATTCGGCGGCCGGGTCGAAGGACGCCGTCGCATCGTTACGCCCCTGATTGACGCTGGCCTTGCGCCGCAGGGTCATGTCCAGGGTCGAGACGGCGCCGGAGACCCAGGCCGTGCCGGGATCCACCCCGACCTGCCCCAGGCTGTCGACTATCTCGTCGCCGCGATAGAGCACCAGCCCATCGTCGCCGTTGAACACCAGGTTGCCACTGGTCTGACTGGCCTTGGCCAGGGTCGCGGGCAGCGCCGAGGGGTGCGCCAGCACCAGGCTGGCACCGGGAGCCAGGGTGCCTTGCAGCGTCAGGCTGTTGGTGGGGCCGGCCGCCAGGGCGCGGCCATTGGCATAGAGAGCGAGGCGGTATTGTCCGAGATCCAGCGTATTTGCACCGAGGTTGCTCAGCTCCAGCGCCTTGTTGTTGCCGGATCCTTCCAGGTATTCCGTAATGAGCAGCTGGGCCTGGGCCTGGCCGGACAGCGCCAAGGCGACCGAGAGGGCCAGCAGGGAGTGTCTTCCTGACATCGTCAGTTTTCCTTCTTGATTATTGTTGCCAGTTGAATCGCGATCGGGTGATCGCCGCACCTTGTGAACATGCCGTACAAAGAGTCATACGACGCACATATTCTGCCCGTTTTTCCCTTGAGGCACCGCGAGCTGGCTAACAATTGCAGAAGTTTGTTGCTGGCAAGTGACAGATAAGGCTGAGATTTACCCCAGGGTTTAACAACTGTCCCCGTCATGGCGTGCCCCTGAAAGCCTGCGACAAGGCTGGCGTAAAGCCCGGCTTGCCACTAAAATACGCCCCCTCTTATTCTGGTATCGGTAACCCCCATGAGCGCTTCCATCTATCTCGTCAAAGGCCGCGAAAAGTCCCTGCTGCGCCGTCACCCCTGGATCTTCTCCAAGGGGATCGACAAGGTGCAAGGCACCCCCATCGATGGCGACACCGTCGAGATCTACGCCAACGATGGCAAGTGGCTCGCCCGCGGCGCCTGGTCCGGCAGCTCCCAGATCCGCGCCCGGGTCTGGACCTTCGACAAGGACGAGACCGTCGATCTGGGCTTCTTCATCCGCCGTCTCCAGTACGCCCAGGAGTCTCGTGACCCGCTGATCAAGCGCCAGGGTCTGACCGGCTATCGCCTCTGCGCCGCCGAGTCCGACGGCCTGCCAGGCCTGACCATAGACCGCTATGCCAATTTCCTGGTGTGCCAGATCCTCTCGGCCGGCGCCGAGTTCCAGCGCGAGCTCATCACCCAGGCTCTGCGCACCCTCTACCCCGAGTGCAGCATCTATGAGCGCTCAGATGTCGCAGTGCGCAAGAAGGAAGGGCTGAAGGAGCGCACCGGCGTCATCTATGGCGAAACCCCGACCGACCCCGTGGTCATCGAGGAGAACGGCGGCGTCAAGATCCTTGTAGACATTCGTAACGGTCACAAGACGGGTTTCTATCTGGATCAGCGGGACAATCGCCTGGCGGCAGCGAAATACACTGAAGGCAAGCGGGTGCTCAACTGCTTCTGCTACACCGGTGGTTTCGGCGTCTATGCCCTCAAGGGAGGCGCCAGGGAAGTGGTCAACGTGGATCTCTCCCAAAACGCCCTGGACATCGCCCGCCAGAACGCCGAGCTGAACGGTCTGGATACCACCAACACCCAGTTCGTGCGTCACGACGTGTTCAAGCTGCTGCGGGAATACCGCGAGAAGGGCGAGAAGTTCGACGTCATCGTGCTGGATCCGCCGAAGTTTGCCGAGAGCAAGGCCCAGTTGCTGGGTGCCTGCCGCGGCTACAAGGACATCAACATGCTGGCCTTCCAGCTGCTGGCGCCGGGCGGCGTGCTCTTGACCTACTCCTGCTCCGGCCTGATGGAGCAGAGCCTGTTCCAGAAGATAGTGGCGGATGCGGCGCTCGACGCCGGCCGCGACGCCCAGATCCTGGAGCTCTTGTCCCAGGCCTCCGATCACCCCATCGGTACCGCCTACCCGGAAGGCTTCTACCTCAAGGGGCTGGTGGTGCGCGCCCGCTGATCTTCCCCTGATCGGTTAAAGCACCAATACCCTGATCAAACAGGCCCGCCATCGCTGCGGGCCTGTTTCTTATTGAGACTTTCACCTCAGTCCCGCTGGGGCGCTCCCAGGGGGAAGTAGTGGCGATAGGGTCTGGCCTCGTCCACCACCCGGGCAACGCTGGGGCGGGCGAGCAGGCGGGCACGATAGGCCCGAAGCTGGGGGCAGGTGGACGGGATCTCGTGGGCCCAGTCGGCGTAGAAGAGCGCAGGCGCGGCGGCGCAGTCGGCCAGGGTAAAGTACTCCCCCGCCGCCCAGACTCGCCCGGCGAGGTGCTGGTCCAGCCAGGGGTAGATCTTGTCCAGCATGGCCCGCGCCTCGGCCACCCCGAAACTGTCGTACTCGGTCGCCGGGCGCAGCTTGTCCAGCACCACCTTCTGCATGGGGCTCATCACATAGTTGTCGAACAGGCGATCCAGCATGTGTACCTCGATGCCCGCCTCCCCCGCAGGCACCAGGGTGCCAGGGCCGGGGTGGCGCAGTTGCAGGTACTCGATGATGGTGCTGCTCTCGAGCAGGGTACGCCCCTCATCCACCAGCACGGGAAAGCGCTTGAGGGGCCAGAGACTGGCTAGCTCGGTCTTCACCGTGGGGGATTCCAGGTTGTGGTACTCGAACGAGAGAGCATTCTCGTAGAGGGCGATCAACACCTTCTGGCTGTAGGACGAGAAGGGATGGGCATAGAGTTTCATCTCACCGACTCCTTGTATTCTGTTGCATTCCCAGTCTTTGCATATCAGTTACGCCAGACAATCCAAAACTGGCAGTCATTTGTTCCACAAAACGACTATCTCGCCACTAACCTTGCGGCTTGAAGGCGAGCACCATGACCCCGCTGGCGATGAGACCGATGCCGAACCACTCCCGCAGGGAGGGACGCTCCCCCAGAAACAGAACGGCGAACACCACCACCAGCACCAGGCTGAACTTGTCGATGGGGGCCACCTGGGCGGCGTTGCCAAGCTGCAGGGCGCGGAAGTAGCAGAGCCAGGAGGCCCCGGTGGCGAGTCCGGAGAGGCCGAGGAACAGCCAGCTGTGGCCGGAGATCGACAGCGGATTGCTCCACTGCCGGGTGGCGGCCACATAGAGGCAGAGCAGCAGGAAGATGATGGCGGTGCGGATCAGGGTCGCCAGATCCGCATTGATCTGCGCCACCCCCACCTTGGCGCAGATGGCGGTCAGGGCGGCGAAGCAGGCCGACAGCAGGGCCCAGCCAAACCAGTTCAGGTTGGAGAAAAAAGAGGTGAAAAACGTGCTACTCATGGTGATACCTTGCATCCGGGGGGTGAGCTAGTTGTAGCAGAGCCGGCAGAGAGTGACAGGGAACTCGTCGAGGCGCCCCTTGGTGGCCATGAGCGCTCCCCCCTTCAATTGCGGATCGGATCCCTCATCCTCTTTGTGGCATAATGCCCCGTCCCGTGGCCCTGGGTGGCTCAGCCTGGGCCCCTTCAGAGGGCGCGCCGGCTCACTCGTCCCGCCACCCGGACCCACCCGTTTTCTGCGATTGTCCGCAATGGGATGACCGCACCCATATCGCACCGCTTCACGCGAGCTTGAACCAAGAGGGGTCAGTATGTCTTCCATTCGTCTCACCCAATACAGCCACGGCGCTGGCTGCGGCTGCAAAATATCCCCCAAGGTGCTCGACACCATTCTCAAGAGCCAGATCCCGGGATTTGATGACCCGACCCTCATCGTCGGCAACAGCAGCAAGGATGACGCCGCCGTGGTGGACATCGGCAACGGTCAGGGCATCGTCTCCACCACCGACTTCTTCATGCCCATCGTCGATGACCCCTTCACCTTCGGCCGTATCGCCGCCACCAACGCCATCAGCGACATCTACGCCATGGGGGGCAAGCCCATCGTCGCCATCGCCATTCTCGGCTGGCCCATCAATACGCTCGCGCCGGAAGTGGCCCAGCAGGTGATCGACGGCGGCCGCCAGGTGTGCCACGAGGCGGGGATCTCGCTTGCCGGTGGTCACAGCATCGACGCCCCCGAGCCCATCTTCGGCCTGGCGGTGACCGGCATAGTGTCGCTCGATGCCATCAAGCAGAACGACACCGCCAAGGCGGGCGATGTGCTCTACCTGACCAAGCCCCTTGGCATCGGCATCCTCACCACGGCCCAGAAGAAGGGCAAGCTCAAGCCCGAGCACGAACAACTGGCCCCCGCGGCCATGTGTACCCTCAACAAGATTGGCCAGCGCTTCGCCGCGCTCCCGGGCGTGCACGCCATGACGGACGTCACCGGCTTTGGTCTGGCCGGCCATCTGCTGGAGATGTGCGAGGGCTCCCAACTCTCTGCCCGCCTCGACTTCAACGCCCTGCCGCTGTTGCCCGAGGTAGACCACTACCTCAGCGAGGGCTGCGTCCCGGGCGGTACCCTGCGCAATCACGACTCCTACGGCCACAAGCTCGATGCCATGGACGATCGCACCCGCAACATCCTGTGCGACCCGCAGACCAGCGGCGGCCTGCTGGTGGCGGTGAGCAAAGAGAGCGAGGCCGAGCTGCTGGCCATCGCCGCCGAGGCCGGCCTCTCCCTCTCCCCCGTCGGGGTGATGAAACCCCTCGTTGGTGCACGCTTTATCGAGGTCATCCAATGAGTGCCTTGCCCCAGGCGACGGATCTGGCCCGCATCTTCCTGGACGATGTGCCGCTCATCGACCTGCGCGCCCCCATCGAGTTCAACGAAGGGGCCTTCCCCCAGGCCGTCAACCTGCCGCTGATGACCGACGATGAGCGCGCCCAGGTCGGTACCTGCTTCAAGCAGCAGGGCCAGGCCGCCGCCATCGCCCTCGGACACCAACTGGTGGGCGGCGATGTGCGCGCCAAACGCATGGAAGGCTGGCTGGCGCACCTGCGCCAGCAGCCCGATGCCCTGCTCTATTGCTTCCGGGGCGGTCTGCGCTCCCAGACGGTGCAGCAGTGGCTACATGAGGCTGGCGTTACCCGCCCCCGGGTGGCTGGCGGCTACAAGGATCTGCGCCGCTTCCTCATCGATACCCAGGCGAGCGCCTCGGCCGAATGTCACTGGACGGTGCTGACCGGCATGACGGGCTCCGGCAAGACCCACATGCTGGAGCAGGTTGCCCAGGCGGTGGACCTGGAGGGGCACGCCCATCACAGGGGCTCCTCCTTCGGTCAACTGCCGGGTGGTCAGCCCAGCAACATCAACTTCGAGAACAAGCTCGCCATCGAACTGCTCAAGCGTCGCCACCTCGGGGAATCCGCCTTCGTGGTGGAGGATGAGAGCCGCCTCATCGGTCGCTGCGCCCTGCCGCTGAACCTCTATGAGGCCATGTGTCAGGCGCCGCTGGTGGTGGTGGACGTGCCGCAAGCCGAGCGGGCCGAGCAGATCCGCATCGATTACGTGCAAGATCTCTGGCAGCGCTATCAGGAGATGTACGGGGCCGAGGAAGGCTGGCCGCTGTTTGCCAGCTATTTGACCGATGCCCTGGCTCGCCTCAAGCGGCGCCTCGGGGACAAGGATCACCGGGAGCTGGATGCCCTGATGCAGGCCGCCCTCGCCGAGCAGGCCAGCAGTGGCAACACCGAGCTGCATCTGGCCTGGATCCGGCTGCTGCTGACCCGCTACTACGACCCCATGTACCTCTATCAGCTCGACAACAAGCGGGAGCGGATCCGTTTCAGAGGCGATAAAGCGGCGTGCCTCGCCTATTTCGCAGAACAAGTCGCCAGTGGATCTAACGTGGATAGCCAGACATGCTGAAATTTGAAATCATTCCAGTCACTCCCTTTGCCCAGAACTGCTCCCTCATCTGGTGTGACGAGACTCGCCAGGCGGCGCTCATCGACCCGGGTGGCGAGGCAGATCGGCTGCTGGCCGCCATCGAGAAGCACGGGCTGACGCTCTCGATGATCCTGCTGACCCACGGCCATCTGGATCACGTGGGCGCCGCCGCCGAGCTGCGCACCCGCACCGGGGTGAGCATCACGGGCCCCCACCGGGAAGATGCCTTCTGGCTCGACATGCTGCCCAGGCAGAGCCAGATGTTCGGCTTCCCCCACACCCCGGCCTTTGCCCCGGACGTCTGGTTGGCGCAGGGGGACAAGGTGGCGCTTGGCAACTGCGAACTGGCGGTCTATTTCTGCCCGGGCCACACCCCGGGGCACGTGATCCTGCTGAGCCAGGCCGAGCGCCTCGCCTGGGTTGGTGACGTGCTCTTCGCCGGCGGCATCGGCCGCACCGACTTCCCCCGTGGCGATCACGCCACCCTCATTCGCTCGATCACCGAGACCTTGCTGCCGCTGGGAGATGACATCGTCTTCATCCCGGGCCACGGTCCCAGCTCCACTTTCGGCCACGAGCGGGTCAGCAACCCCTACCTCACCCAGCCGGCCTGGTAGGGCTGCTCCCCACAACAGAAGGGCGACCCTTGGGTCGCCCTTCTTTTTAGACTCACGCCTTGGTGCTAACGCCAGAATGCAAAAAGCCACTCCGGGGAGTGGCTTTTCATTCAACGGGACTGACGCAATTAGATGCGTACGAAGTCCAGGTGAACCAGCTTGTAGCGAACCGGGTGACGCTGGATAGCCTTCACGTTCACTTTGACTTCTTCGCCATTGATGACCAGGGTCAGCTCGGAGGAGTAGAACTCCGGCTTCTCTTGGGCCAGGATCAGCTTTTTGTGGTCCAGGGTGATGGACACGGCTTCTTTGCCTGCACCGTAAACGATGGCAGGAACTTGGTCAGCATGACGCAGGCGGCGGCTCGCACCTTTCCCCAGGTCAGAACGGACTTCAGCTTGGAATACGAAAGACATAGTAGTTATCTCTTTTAAGATGAATGTATGGTGTTGACTGCGACCGGTCAGCACCTCGCAAAACGAGCGCGAATACTAGCATGGGGTCTTGGTGGATACAAGCCGCGGGCCGCGCTTCACCGCATTATCCCGAAGGCTCGGCCGATACGGCGCAGCGCCACGGGCGGCAAGGTTCCTCTTCCTTCAGCGCCCCTGCTCCAGGCGGGCAAACTGCTGCTGGCGCTGGGCCGGGCTCATGGCATCGAACTGGGCCAGGGTCTCGGCCCTGGGACAGTAGAGGCGCTGACCGGTCTTGACCCGGATCCCCGCCCCCATGCTGGTGCGATTCTCCTCCACCAGCGCCAGCAGATAGCTGTAGGTATCGTTCCCGCGCCCTCCCTCCTGGGAGACCAGCATGCTCGCGATGCGCCACAGGGTCTCCCCTGCCGCTACCTGATGACAAGGCTGCTCGCCCCCGGCGGCGGGGGGCGACAGTGTCAGCGTGGTCTCCCCGGCTTGCTCCGGGACGCCCATGGGGCGGGAGGCCAGCTGGGTGAGGCTCCCTTGATTGGTGCCATACCCCAGCTTGGCCAGCAGAGGTTCGCCGGCGGTCAACCGCACCCCGCCCCGCACAGGCAAGGAGAATTCGGCAATGAAGGGTTGCATCCCGGGTGCCATGTCCGTGGCAGCCAGCGCCTGAACCGGTGCGCTCTGCTGGGGGGCCACCCCATAGGCCATCTCGTCGATACGCTTGAGGCGCGCCAGATAGGCCTTGGAAAGCTGGGCCTCCCCCTCGAACAGGTCAAACGGGGGCACCAGGCGGGCGGGGAAGAGGATCTGCCAGCGGCCGTTTTTCTGCTTCTGCTCCAGGGGCGGGAACTGATTGCCCCGCCAGGCCACGAAGATGGGCGGCACGGCACGGTGCGCCGGATAATAGTCCGGATTGAGCTGCACCCAGGTCTGCTCCGCGATGGGCTGATAGCCGCTGATATTGACCAGCGCAGCCCCCAACCAGATCCCCCACATAGTTGCACCTCCCCCTCTTTTTTATGCGCACCACTCTCGCTCTTTCCCCTGTTTCTCCGTCCATCACACAATGATTCAGGAAAACAGATAGATAGCAGCTTAGCACTGGGCTATGGCATTGAGCACCCGTTTATCGGAAACCGGATAGGGGGTGCCCAGTTGCTGGGCGAAGAAGGAGACGCGCAACTCCTCTATCATCCAGCGGATGTTGGCGACCTCGACCGGGATCAGCTGGGATTTCGGGATCTTGGCGAGCAGCGCCTTGTATTCAGACTCCACGCTCTGCACTTTCAGCATGTAGACCCGATCCCGGTTCGGATCGATGGCCAGCTTCTCGAGGCGTCGCTCGATGGCGCGCAGGTAGCGCAGCAAGTCCGGCAGCCGCTGCCAGCCGGTCTCGGTGACGAATCCCTTGTGGATGAGCTTGTCCAGCTGCAACTGGATATCCGACATGGCAAAGGCCGTGTCGAGCTGCATCTTGCCCTTGAGCCGCTTCTTGATCTCATGGGACAGCGTCAGCACGGCCTCCACCTGCTTGGCCACCTCTACCACCGCATCGTTGAGCTCGGCGCGCACAAACTCCTTGAGCGACTCGAAACCCGCCTCGTCCCAGGCCAGGCCGCCGTGCTGCTCGATGAGCTTGTCACAGCCGCAGGCGATGCAGTCATCGATGAGATCGGCCACCTTGCCGAAGGGGTTGAAATAGAGGCCGAGCTTGGCTTTGTTTGGCAGCTTCTCCTGCAGGTACTTGATGGGGGATGGCACCCCCAGCAGCACCAGCCGTCGTTGGCCCGCCCACATCAGTTGCTGCTGCGCCGCCGGGCTCTCCACCAGCTGGATGGAGACCGAGTCCTTCTCGTCCACCAATGCCGGATAGGCTTTGACCTCGAATCCGGCCCGCTTCTGGCTGTATTCCCTCGGCAACTCGCCAAAGCTCCACAGGGTGAGGCCGGACTGCTCGATGTCATCGTCCGCCACCTGGGAGAGGGTCTCTTGTACCTTGCCACGCAGGGATTCTTTCAGCGCCTCCAGATCTTTGCCTTCCGCGACCTTTTTCTGTTTCTCGTCCACCACCCGGAAGGTGAGTTTCAGGTGATCGGGCACCGCAGCCCAGTCCCAGGCTTCGCGGGGCACGGTGACCCCGGTCATGCGGCGCAGCTGGCGCTCCATCTCGTCGAGCAGCGGCCCCTGCTCCGGGCTGATGCTGGCGAGCAGGGCATCGGCGTAGTTCGGTGCCGGCACGAAGTTCTTGCGCATGGGTTTGGGCAGGGACTTGATGAGGGCCACCAAGAGCTCGTGGCGCATCCCCGGGATCAGCCACTCGAAACCCTTCACCTCCACCTGATTGAGCAGCGGCAATGGGATATGCAGGGTGACGCCATCGGCCGCCTCCCCCGGTTCAAACTGGTAAGTCAGCTTGAGCTTGAGGCGCCCCTGCTGCCAGAGGTTGGGGTAGTCGAGATCGCTGATGTGGGCCGCATCCCCCTTCATCAACATCTCTTTTTCGAAGTTGAGCCGCTCGGGATCCTGCTTCTGCGCCTCCTTCCACCACTTGTCGAAGTGGCGGGCCGAGATGATCTCCTCCGGCAGGCGCGCATCGTAGAAGCGGAACAAGTCCTCGTCATCCACCAGGATGTCCCGGCGCCGGGACTTGTGCTCCAGCGCCTCCACCTCGGCTAAGAGTTTTCTGTTCTCGCCAAAGAAACGGTGACGGGTCTCGAAATCCCCCTCCACCAGGGCGCGGCGGATGAAGAGCTCACGACACTGGGCGGGATCGATGCGGCTGAAGTTGATGAGGCGCTCGTTGACCAGAGTCAGGCCATAGAGGGTCACCTTCTCCTTGGCCATGACGGCGCCATTTTTCTTCGACCAGTGGGGGTCGCTGTGATGCAGCTTGATGAGATGGCCGGCGAGCGGCTCCACCCACTCGGGTTCAATCTTGCCGTTGATGCGGGCGTAGAGGCGCGAGGTCTCCACCAGTTCAGCGGCCATCACCCATTTGGGCGGCTTCTTGAACAGACCCGACGCCGGGAACAGGTGGAAGCGGCCATTGCGGGCACCGAGAAACTCGGGCTTCTCCAGATCTTTGTTGCCGATATGGCTGAGCAGGCCCGTCAACAGGGCGCAGTGCACCGTCTTGAAATCCGCCGGCTCCGCATTGGTTTTAAAGCCAAGCTCTTTGACCGTCTGGCGCAGCTGGAAGTGGATATCCTGCCATTCGCGCACCCGCAGGTAGGAGAGAAACTCCTTCTGACACAGGCGGCGGAACGGGTTGCTGCCGAGCACATCCTGCTGCTCTTTGAGGTAATTCCAGAGGTTCACGAAGGCGAGGAAGTCGGAATCCTTGTCCTCGAAACGCCGGTGCTGCTCGTCCGCGGCCTGCTTCTTCTCCATGGGGCGCTCGCGGGGATCCTGAATGCTCAGCCCCGCGGTGATCACCATGACCTCACTCAGGCACCCGGTCTGCGCCGCCGTGATCACCATTTTTGCCAATCTCGGATCAAGGGGGATGCGCGACAGCTGGCGACCGGTCTCGGTAAGCTGCAGTTTCTCTTCCAGCTCCCGTCCATTCAGCTGGCGGGCAGGCAGTTCCCTGACTGCTTCCAGTTCCTTGAGCAGGGTCAGGCCGTCCTTGATGTGGCGGGATTCAGGTGGCTCGACGAAGGGGAAGGCTTCCATGTTGCCAAGGCCGAGCGCCAGCATCTGCAAGATGACGGAGGCCAGGTTGGTGCGCAGGATCTCGGGGTCGGTAAACGCCGGGCGATTGTTGAAATCCTCCTCGGCGTAGAGGCGAATACAGATACCGTCGGCTACCCGGCCGCAGCGCCCTTTACGCTGGTTCGCACTCGCCTGGGAGACGGGCTCGATGGGCAGGCGCTGCACCTTGGTGCGCCAGGAGTAGCGACTGATGCGAGCGGTACCGGGATCGATAACGTAACGGATACCGGGCACGGTGAGGGAGGTCTCCGCCACGTTGGTGGCGAGCACGATGCGTCGTCCGGCATGCTGCTGGAACACCTTGTTCTGCTCGGCGTTGGAGAGGCGCGCATAGAGCGGCAGCACCTCGGTGTCTCGCAGGTTCAGCTTGCGCAAGGCATCGGCGGTGTCGCGGATCTCCCGCTCGCCGTTCATGAAGATGAGGATGTCACCGAGCCCTTCCCGGGCCAGCTCTTCCACCGCATCGAAGATGCCCTGCAGCTCGTCGCGATCCCCTTCCCCCTCCATCAGGGGCCGATAGCGCACCTCCACGGGGTAGGTGCGACCGGACACCTCGATGACGGGTGCCTGGTTGAAGTGGCGGGAGAAGCGCTGGGGATCGATGGTGGCCGAAGTGATGATCACCTTGAGATCCGGCCGCTTCGGCAACAGTTGCTTGAGGTAGCCCAGAATGAAGTCGATGTTGAGGCTGCGCTCGTGTGCCTCATCGATGATGATGGTGTCGTACTGGGTCAGCATACGGTCATGCTGGATCTCCGCCAGCAGGATGCCATCGGTCATCAGCTTGATGTGGGTCTGCTCGCTCACCTGATCCGTGAAGCGCACCTTGTAGCCCACGTACTGACCGAGCTCTGACTCCATCTCCTCGGCGATGCGGGCCGCCACGGTGCGGGCCGCCAGGCGCCGCGGCTGGGTGTGGCCGATATAACCTTTCACCCCGCGCCCCAGCGCCAGACAGATCTTCGGGATCTGGGTGGTCTTGCCGGAGCCGGTTTCGCCGGCGATGATCACCACCTGATGATCCTGGATGGCGCGGGCGATCTCCGCCTGCTTCTGGCTGACCGGCAGGTTGTCCGGATAGGTGACCCTGGGGACGCCCGCCAGACGAGACTGGTAGCGCGCTTCGGCCAGGTCCAGATCCGCGGCTATGGTCGCCAGCATGGTGGCCTGTTTGGCCTCTGGCAGCTTCTTGACCCCGTGCAGACGGCTGGAGAGACGACTGGCGTCGAGATTCATGCAGGCGGACAAGCGGCGGCGCAGCGCCTCGAGAGAGAGAGACAAGGTACTGATTCCTTATGAGAAGCCCGCAAGGGGCCGATAGCTGGGGCAGATCCTAAAGAGCGGGGGGAAAGGGTGCAAGCCTTAAAGCACCTCCTGGCGGATGAAGGCAGTTGGCAGAAATAAAAAGAGCAGGTATTCGACCTGCTCCCGTCACGAGCCAGCTTAGGTCACACCCTGGCCTGATGCACGAAGCAGGTGCCGAGCTGGGCATGAATGGCCTGCATCACGTTGTGGCGACTGATGACGCCAAGCAACCGCCCCCCTTCCACCACCGGATAGATCTTGGGCTTCTGGCCCATCATCATCTCCGCCAGCTCCAGAATGCTGGTGTCGGGGTCGACCGCCAGCACCTCCTTGCGCATCACATCCCTGACCTGGGCCACCTGCTCGCAGTGATAGGCCTCCTTGAGCATGACGGCGATGCAGTCCTGCTCCGACACCCAGCCGATCAGGTGGCCCTGGGGATCCACCACGGGGCCCCCGAGCTGATGGCTGTTGAGAAACTTGGTGACGGCGGTCTGTACCATCATGTCTGCGCTGAACGTGATGGGCCGGGTCTGCATATAATCCTTCGCCTTGAGTGATTCCATGACGCTTCCCCCAACTGGCCTCCCGGGCGGGAGGCGCAAGCCGGGCAGGATGTCCGGCTCACTCTAAGCATAGCCTGCCGAAGATCAGGAGATGGACTGCAGCAACAGCAGCAACTCGTTCTGACTGTGGCAATCCGTCTTCTTGAAGACCCCCTTCAGGGTGGATCGCACCGTCTCTACCTTGACCCCGCGCAACACGGCGATGTCATTGCTGCTGTACCCCTTGCTCATCAGCACCAGCAGCTCTTTCTCGCCGATGGTGAGAGGATAGAGGCTGGCCAGGGCTTCGATGTCCGGGTTGAAGGCGTGCTCGGGGTCGCGCAGCACCACTTCCACATAGCGCTCGAAGCGGCTGAGGCCACTCATCAGGGTGCATTGCACCAGCAGCGGTCGCAAATCCGCCTGGCGGGGAATAGACATATAAGCGCTGGCCCCCGGCAACAAATAGGAGAAGCCGTTCAATATCTCCTTGAACTGGCGTTGCTGATCCTTATTTTGCAGCGAAAAAATGCCATTGCTCGCCCGCAGCTCCACATTTTCATCGGAGATACGATTGAACGCCACATTGGAATAATGAATATGCCCTTTATCATCAATGATGGCACTGGGTTTATTATGGTTTTTAACCAGTTGTTGTAGCTGATAATTCTGCGTTTCCAGGGCGAGCAGGTTCCAATAGTGCTGACTCCAGGCCGCCAGGCCGGAATAGATCTCGCCGAGGGAAGAGATATCCTGGGCGCTGAAATCATCCTGGGTGCTGCCACGATAACTGCACAGACTGCTGAGGCCCCGCCCCTTCACCCGGCAGACGCCGCCCGCCGCATATTGGGCACCAAAACTCGCCAGCAGACCCGGTGAGCTGGAGATGGCATTGGCGTTGACGATCCCCTGGCAGCCCTTGTCCAGATAATGATTGAACCACACATCCTGGCGATGGTGTTGCACATAAAACTGCTGTTGGGCCTCGGTCAAGCCGCTCGCAAAGAGCTTGATACCGGCGCTCTTGTCATCATCCCGCAATAAAAACAGGGACGAGCTGCCGGATAGATCAACGCGAAATTGGTCCACCACCAACTTAATGTCAGAATCATTAATACCGCACTCATATAACTGGCTGATATAGGGCGATATCCTTTCTTTTACTAATGCCTTCACACCCGAACTCCTAATTCTTATTTTTATTGAAGAGGCATCTTACTCTGCAATGGGAAACTCGAGAAGCCATCAAATCAATAAAGCCTTTATAACTAATCCATGAATAGTCATGAAAACGATACATATGAAGATGGTAAAAAAAGTTTATAAATCCGAACTAATGTTTCAACTTTTCCTAATCGTTTAAAGACAGTTTCTATTCCAAAGCGCCCCGTCGACGCCACCGCCTGCCTATCCCCTCCTCTTCCCCGAGGCAGCAGCCCTGCCTCATCACTGGCTTCAAGCGATCCCGTCTGGCTCTGGCAGCATGAAATCCATACGACTCTTTCCTTTCAATTTGTTATTTTTTGGTGAATTTTTTGCTTCCATTTTGACCCATGGTCGATATTGTATATACAAATAACCATGCAAAAGGAGTTGACCCATGAGGATCACAAGGAGGAACCATGGAGCCTGAAAATACCCTGACCGCCCCTGCCCGCTCCGGGGCCGGGATCAAACTGCTGCTCACCAGCCTGCTCGGGATCGCCATCTTTTTCATTCCCTTCGAGCTCGCCGGTCGCAGCACCATTTTGGTGGACCACCTGGCCGGCTTTCTGATCGCCAAACGTCCCCTCGCCGTGGGTCTCATCCTGCTGCTTATCGCTTACGGCGCCATCACCCCCCTGCTGGACGGGCGCTGGCGTGCCCGCCCCATCGATCAGGTACTGAGTCTGTTCAAGCTGCTGGGGCTGGTCCTGGCCGTGTTGTATGTCACCGATCTTGGCCCCGCCTGGCTGATGACGCCGGACAGATTGCCCTTCCTGTTCGACAAGCTCGCCATGTCGGTGGGCCTCATCGTGCCCATCGGCGCCATGGCCCTCACCTTCCTGCTCGGATTCGGGTTGCTTGAACTCATCGGCGTCCTGATGCAGCCCGTGATGCGCCCGCTCTGGCGTACCCCCGGCCACTCCGCCATCGATGCGGTGGCCTCCTTTGTCGGTAGCTATTCGGTCGGTCTGCTCATCACCAACCGGGTCTTCCTCTCAGGGAAATACACGGTACGGGAGGCCGTCATCATCGCCACCGGCTTCTCCACCGTCTCCGCCGCCTTCATGATCATCGTGGCCAAGACCCTCAACCTGATGGGGCACTGGAACTTCTACTTCTGGTCCACCCTGGTCATCACCTTTGTCATCACCGCCATCCTGGCCCGTGTTCCCCCCATCAGCACCATGAGCGATGAGGGAGAAACCGACGAGCCACTGCCGGCGGGACAGAGCCGCTGGCAAACGGCCCTCGCTTGCGGGTTGTCCCAATCCCGACAGGCGGACTCCCTTTCCCGCCAGCTCAGGGACAATCTGAAAGATGGCGTCACCATGGCCGCCGCCGTGGTACCCACCATTTTGTCGGTCGGTCTGCTGGGATTGCTGCTGGCCCAGCACACGCCCTTGTTCGATTTGCTCGGCTGGTTGCTGTGGCCGATGACCTGGCTGCTGGATCTGGGTGAGCCGCTTGAAACGGCGCGTGCACTCTCCGCGGGGCTGGCCGAGATGTTCCTGCCCGCCATCCTGCTCAAGGATGCTGACTTGCTGGTGCGCTATGTGACGGCCGTGGTATCGGTGAGCTCCGTGCTCTTCTTCTCCGCCTCCATCCCCTGCATCCTGGCGACCAAGATCCCAATCAGCGTGGGACAGCTGGTGGTGATCTGGCTGCTGCGCACCCTGCTCGGCATATTGCTGGCGGCGCTCTGTGGTCGACTGGCGCTGGCACTCGGCTGGCTGAGCTAGCCCCTGATCTTTTCAAGGTAAAAGCAACAAAGCGCCCGAGGGCGCTTTGTTGCTATCTGGTTCACGAGGTTGCCATGTTTCTCGGTGATGTCTCTCACCGCAACGCGCGGGTTCACGTCATGATTGGCAAACTCTCCTTTCGGCCAAGCGACAGACAAAAAAAAAGAGCGACCCTGAGGTCGCTCTTCTTATCGGTGCAGACTGCGATTACTCGTCGCCGGCTACACCCTCTTCGCTGGCGTCGTCGGCAGCACCGGCGTCTGGCGCGCTGTCCGCACCTTGCGCCTGCTCACCGTCGATGGCGACGACTTCGTTCTCTTCCTCGTCGCTCTCGGCAACGCGCTGCAGGCCGACCACGGTCTCGTCTTCACCGGTACGGATCAGACGCACACCGCCGGTGTTGCGACCGATGATGCTCACCTCGGCGACGCGAGTCCGCACCAGGGTGCCGCCATTGGTGATCAGCATGATCTGGTCGGTATCCTCGACCTGGATCGCATCGATCACCTTGCCGTTGCGCTCATCCACCTTGATGGAGATGACGCCTTGGGTACCGCGGCTCTTGGTCGGGTATTCATCCAGCGCGGTGCGCTTGCCGTAGCCGTTCTCGGTGGCGGTAAGGATGGCGCCCTCGCCACGGGGGACGATGAGGGAAACCACCTTGTTGCCGCTCGGCAGACGAATGCCGCGGACACCGGCGGCGGTACGACCCATGGGACGCACGCCCTTGAAGGTGCCCTTGGTTTCGCCACCTTCGCCGTTGTCACTGCCGTCATCGTCGTTGCCGACATCATCGTCGTTCTCGACGTCGTCACCGGCATCCGCCGCATCGGCGCGGCCGCTGCCTTCTGCGAAGCGAACCACCTTGCCCGCATCGGAGAACAGCATGATCTCGTTGCTGCCGTCGGTGATGTCCACCCCGATCAGCTCATCACCCTCTTTGAGGTTGATGGCGCGAATACCGGAGGAGAGCGGACGGCTGAACGCGGACAGGCTGGTCTTCTTCACGGTACCGTCGGCGGTGGCGAAGAAGACGTACTTGTCATCGCTGTACTCTTTCACCGGCAGGATGGCGGTGATGCGCTCACCCTCTTCCAGCGGCAGCAGGTTGATGATCGGACGGCCACGGGCGCCACGGGACGCCTCCGGCAGCTGATACACCTTGAGCCAGTAGACCTTGCCACGGGTGGAGAAGCACAAGATGGTGTCATGGGTGTTGGCCACCAGCAGACGCTCCACGAAGTCCTCTTCCTTGATCCGGGTGGCCGACTTGCCACGACCACCGCGGCGCTGGGCCTCGTAGTCGGAGAGCGGCTGATACTTCACATAGCCCTGGTGAGACAGGGTGACCACCACGTCTTCCGGGGTGATCAGATCTTCGATGTTGATCTCGGCACTGGACATGCTGATCTCGGTGCGACGTTCGTCGCCGTACTGCTCGCGTACCGCCAGCAGTTCATCGCGGATCACTTCCATCAAGCGTTCCGGGCTTGCCAAGATGTGCAGCAGCTCGGCGATAAGATCCAGCAGAGACTGATACTCTTCCAGGATCTTCTCGTGCTCGAGGCCGGTCAGCTTGTGCAGACGCAGGTCCAGGATGGCCTGGGCTTGCTGTTCGGTCAGGTAGTAGTGACCCTCACGAATGCCGAACTCCGGCTCCAGCCACTCGGGACGGGCCGCGTCGTCACCCGCTTTTTCCAGCATGGAGGCCACGTTGCCGAGCTCCCAGCCACGGGCAACCAGCTTGGCCTTGGCGTCCGCCGGGGTGTCGGAGTGACGGATGAGCTCGATGATGGGGTCGATGTTGGCAAGCGCAACCGCCAGACCTTCCAGGATGTGGGCCCGATCCCGCGCCTTGCGCAGTTCGAACACAGTCCTGCGGGTCACCACCTCACGGCGGTGCAGCAGGAAGGCATCCAGGATCTCTTTAAGGTTCATCACCTTGGGCTGGTTGTTATCGAGCGCCACCATGTTGATGCCGAACGTGGTCTGCATCTGGGTGTGCTTGTAGAGATTGTTCAGCACAATCTCGCCGGACTCGCCGCGCTTGATCTCGATAACGATGCGCATGCCGTCTTTATCAGACTCATCACGCAGGGCGCTGATGCCCTCGATTTTCTTCTCTTTGACCAGCTCGGCTATCTTCTCGATGAGCCGCGCCTTGTTCACCTGATAGGGGATCTCGTGGACGATGATGGTCTCGCGACCGCTCTTGTCGTCCACTTCCACCTCGGCCTTGGCCCGCACATAGACGGAACCACGACCGGTACGGTACGCCTGCACGATGCCGGAGCGACCGTTGATGATACCGCCAGTGGGGAAGTCCGGGCCGGTGACATAGGTCATCAGCTCATCGATGGTGAGTTCACCGTTTTCGATGAGCGCCAGACAGCCGTTCACTATCTCGGTGAGGTTGTGAGGAGGAATGTTGGTCGCCATGCCCACCGCGATACCGGAGGAGCCGTTGATCAACAGGGTGGGAACCTTGGTGGGCATGACAGCCGGGATCATCTCGGTGCCGTCATAGTTCGGCACCCAGTCCACGGTCTCTTTGTCCAGATCGGCCAGCAGCTCGTGGGAGATGCGCGCCATCCGCACTTCGGTATAACGCATGGCGGCGGCGTTATCGCCATCCACCGAACCGAAGTTGCCCTGACCGTCGACCAGCATGTAACGCATGGAGAAATCCTGCGCCATGCGGACGATGGTGTCATACACGGCACTGTCGCCATGCGGGTGATATTTACCGATTACGTCACCGACCACACGGGCCGATTTTTTATAGGGCTTGTTCCAGTCGTTCCCCAACTCGTTCATTGCATACAGAACGCGGCGGTGAACCGGTTTCAAGCCATCACGCACATCCGGCAGAGCTCGTCCTACGATCACGCTCATGGCGTAATCCAGATAGGAACTCTTGAGCTCTTCTTCGATGTTGACCGGCGTGATCTCTCTGGCCAGATCGCTCATAGAAAGCCTTAATCCCTAATTAGTTGTTCTTTGGCTTAAACAGCGCGACATGGTAACACAGCGCGTGAAAGACCTTAAGCCGCAAATCAGGCTGGTTTGACAAAGTGCGTCCGTTATAATGCCCGCCAGGACAATAGATTGCGCGCCTCTCCCCCCTTGCGCGCCCCTGCCACAGGATCCATGAAAATGAACGCTGATGCCAATGTCGATCTGACAGAAATCGCCAAATTTGAAGCCATTGCCTCCCGCTGGTGGGATATGGAGGGCGAGTT
Organism: Aeromonas intestinalis; assembly: GCF_054052485.1. Lineage (NCBI taxonomy): Bacteria > Pseudomonadati > Pseudomonadota > Gammaproteobacteria > Aeromonadales > Aeromonadaceae > Aeromonas > Aeromonas intestinalis. Next base: position 18,815 of record NZ_JBSTYK010000007.1, on the reverse strand, counting down.
CAAGCCGCTGCATCAAATCAACCCCATCCGCCTTGACTGGATCACCGACAAGAGCGGTGGCCTGTTTGGCAAGCGTACCCTCGACATCGGTTGCGGTGGCGGCATCCTCGCCGAGAGCATGGCCCGGCGCGGCGCCAAGGTGGCGGGCATCGACATGGGCAAGGAGCCGCTCGGCGTCGCCCGCCTGCACGCCCTGGAAGCCGGGGTCGAGCTCGAGTATCGCCAGATCACCGCCGAGGCACACGCCGCGGAAGTGACTGAGCAAGGGCCCAGTGGCCAGTATGATGTGGTCACCTGCATGGAGATGCTCGAACACGTGCCGGATCCGGCGTCCGTGATGCGGGCCATCGCCACCCTGGTGCGCCCGGGCGGCCAGGTAGTGGTCTCCACCATCAACCGCAACCCCAAGGCCTATCTGATGATGATCTTGGGCGCCGAGTACCTGATGAAGATGGTGCCCAAGGGCACCCATGACCACAAGAAGTTCATCACCCCGGCGGAGCTGTGCCGCATGGGTGAAGCGGCGGGCCTGGTGGTTGAGGACATGAGCGGGGTGCACTACAACCCCCTCAGCGGCCACTTCAGGCTGGGGGCCAACGTGGACGTCAACTACATGGTGAGCTTCACCCGTCCGGAGCAAGGCTGATGAGCGCCGCCAACCAGGCGCCCCTGCGCTGCGTGCTGTTTGATCTCGACGGCACCTTGCTCGACACGGCTCCGGATCTCGGCGCCGCCGTCAACCATGTGCTGATAAGCGAAGGCTTTGCACCACTCTCTGACGACATCATCCGCCAGACCACCTCCCACGGGGCGCTGGGGCTACTCAGGGCCGGCCTTGGGGACGAGCTGCTTGAAGAACTCGGGGCGACACGCCTTCGCACCGCCCTGCTCGACTACTACGCAGCTCACCTCTGTGTCGGCACCCGCCCCTATGACGGCATGCTGGATCTCATCGAATGGCTCGAAGAACAGCAGCTGCCCTGGGGCATCGTCACCAACAAGCCGGGCTTTCTCACCGAGCCGCTGCTGGCCGCCCTGCCGGCGCTGGCGGGCTGCGGTGTCACCGTCAGCGCCGACACCCTCCCGGTGCGCAAGCCCGACCCCGCCCCCATGTATTTCGCCTGCGAGCAACTCGGGGTGGATGCGGCGCACTGCCTCTATGTGGGGGATCACGTGCGCGACATCGAAGCGGGTCGCAACGCCGGCATGCGCACCGCGGTGGCGGGCTGGGGCTATCTGCACGATGACGAGGATCCCGCCGGCTGGGGCGCGGATCTGCATTTTGACACGGTGCAGGCCCTGCACCACTGGCTGCGCTACGAACTGAGCTGAATCCGGCGCATCGATTGATGGATATGGCCGGCACCTTATCGGGGCCTAGCATCCGTCGATGAACGCGCAAGACTCCACGGCAAAGCTGTTGAACATCACGAGGGGAGCCGGGTCGGGCTCCCCCTTTTCCTGCGTGGCCGTCAGCCATTTCGACCGGATCGGACAGCTTTTGTCCCTTGCCGTTCAAGGGATAACCAGCCTGAATTTGCTAGTAAAACCGACCCATTTTCGCAAGCAAAAAAAGTTATTTTAATTTTCCATCTTCGATCTTCGGACTTGCATTTGACGGATCGGACGCATGAAAACCCACTCACTGTGAGCAGTCACTAACAGATCCCATAACACCCACAATTTATCCACAGCAATGAGGTTATCCACACGTTGCAATACGGGGACGACCTCACTATCTTGTAGTTCGCATTAAAAATAACACTATATCTTGTGATTCATCGCGCAGTACGCCCCCACTCTTTACCAAGCCAGGTCCGTGGGGAGCGTGGCGCGATGGTTTTTCGGGAATCAACCGATGCCGGCAGGTATCAGCTAATAAGGGTCATCAGCCAATGAACTTGTTTGTGACGAAGCGTAACGGACACAAAGAACCCATCGATCTGGATAAGATTCACCGCGTGCTCGACTGGGCTGCCGAGAAGCTCGACAACGTGTCGGTCTCCCAGGTGGAGCTCAAGTCCCACATCCAGTTCTATGACGGTATCCGTACCGCCGACATCCACGAGACCGTCATCAAGGCTGCCGCCGACCTGATTTCCGAACAGAGCCCGGACTACCAGTACATGGCCGCCCGTCTGGCCATCTTCCACCTGCGCAAGAAGGCTTACGGCCAGTTCGAGCCGCCCCACCTCTATCAGCATGTTGCCAAGCTGGTGGACATGGGCAAGTACGACAAGCACCTGCTGACCGACTACACCCAGGCCGAATTCGAAGAGCTCAACGCCTACCTGGATCACTGGCGCGACATGGACTTCTCCTACGCCGCGGTCAAGCAGTTGGAAGGCAAGTACCTGGTACAGAACCGCGTCACCGGCGAGATCTACGAGAGCCCGCAGTTCCTCTATATCCTGGTGGCGGCCTGCCTGTTCTCCAAGTACCCGAAAGATACCCGTCTTGACTACATCAAGCGCTTCTACGATGCGGTCTCGACCTTCAAGATCTCCCTGCCCACCCCCATCATGAGCGGTGTGCGGACCCCGACCCGTCAGTTCAGCTCCTGTGTGCTGATCGAGTGCGATGACAGCCTGGACTCCATCAATGCCACCGCCAGCGCCATCGTGCGTTACGTCTCCCAGCGCGCCGGCATCGGCATCAACGCCGGCCGCATCCGCGGTCTGGGCAGCCCCATCCGTGGCGGCGAAGCCTTCCACACCGGCTGCATCCCCTTCTACAAGTACTTCCAGACTGCCGTGAAGTGCTGCTCCCAGGGCGGCGTGCGCGGCGGTGCGGCCACCCTGTTCTACCCCCTGTGGCACACCGAAGTGGAAAGCCTGCTGGTGCTGAAAAACAACCGCGGCGTGGAAGAGAACCGGGTCCGTCACATGGACTACGGGGTCCAGATCAACAAACTGATGTACCAGCGCCTCATCAAGGGCGGCGACATCACCTTGTTCTCCCCCTCCGACGCCCCTGGCCTGTATGACGCCTTCTTCGCGGATCAGGACAAGTTCGAGGAGCTCTACGTCAAGTACGAGCAGGATCCGGCCATTCGCAAGAAGACCCTGAAGGCCGTGGATCTGTTCTCCCTGATGATGCAGGAGCGTGCCGGCACCGGTCGCATCTACATCCAGAACGTGGATCACTGCAACACCCACAGCCCGTTCGATCCGGCTGTCGCCCCGGTGCGCCAGTCCAACCTCTGCCTCGAAATTGCGCTGCCCACCAAGCCGCTCAACAACGTGGATGACGAGGATGGCGAAATCGCCCTGTGCACCCTGTCCGCCTTCAACCTCGGCGCCATCGAGAAGCTCGAAGACCTGGAAGAGATGGCAGACTTGGCCGTCCGCGCCCTGGATGCCCTGCTCGACTATCAGGATTATCCGCTGAAAGCCGCGCAAAAAGGCAGCATGAATCGCCGCACCCTGGGGATTGGGGTGATCAACTATGCCTATTATCTGGCAAAAAATGGTGCTCGCTACTCCGACGGCTCCGGCCTCGCGCTGACCCACCGCACCTTCGAGGCTATCCAGTACTACCTGCTGAAGGCCTCGGTGCAGCTGGCCCGCGAGTTCGGCCCCTGCCCGGCCTTTGGCGAAACCACCTATGCCCAGGGGATCCTGCCCATCGATACCTATAAAAAGGATCTGGACGCCCTGTGCAACGAGCCCCTGCACCTGGACTGGGAAGCGCTGCGCACCGAGATCAAGACCGTGGGTCTGCGCAACTCCACCCTGACCGCCCTGATGCCGAGCGAGACCTCCAGCCAGATCTCCAACGCCACCAACGGCATCGAGCCGCCCCGTGGTCTGGTCTCCGTCAAGGCCTCCAAGGATGGCATCCTCAAGCAGGTGGTGCCGGAGTATCACCGCCTGAAGGATCAATACGAACTGCTGTGGAAGCAACCGAGCGTCGATGGTTACCTGCAGCTGGTCGGTATCATGCAAAAATTTGTGGATCAGGCGATCTCCGCCAATACCAACTACGATCCCGCCCGTTTCGAAGGCAACAAGGTACCGATGAAGCAGCTGCTCAAGGATCTGCTGACCGCCTACAAATACGGCCTCAAGACCCTGTACTATCACAACACCCGTGATGGTGCGGACGATGCCCAGACCGATCTGCAAGATGACGGTTGTGCTGGCGGGGCTTGTAAAATATAAGCCACTGCAAGATCTGATAACTGGGCGGGAGCATGAAGCTCCCGCCTTCCTGTTTCCCCCATTTCGCGACATTCGACAACCATGGCCTATTCAACCTTCTGCCAGACCCAAAACGATCAACTCAAGGAGCCGATGTTCTTTGGCCAATCGGTCAACGTGGCCCGTTACGATCAACAGAAACACGACATCTTCGAGCGGCTGATCGAGAAGCAGCTCTCCTTCTTCTGGCGCCCGGAAGAGGTGGACGTCTCCCACGATCGCATCGACTATCAGGCTCTGCCTCCCCACGAGCAGCACATCTTCATCTCCAACCTGAAGTACCAGACCCTGCTGGATTCCATCCAGGGTCGCAGCCCGAACGTGGCGCTGCTGCCGCTGGTCTCCATCCCGGAGCTTGAGACCTGGATCGAGACCTGGGCCTTCTCCGAGACCATCCACTCTCGCTCCTACACCCACATCATCCGCAACATCGTCAACAACCCGGGCCAGGTGTTCGATGACATCGTCACCAACGAGCAGATCCTCAAACGCGCTGGCTCCATCAGTCACTACTATGACGATCTGATCGAGGCCACCGCCCTCTATCACCTGCACGGGGAAGGCACCCACAGGGTCGGTGATCGCGAGCTGACCATCACCCTGCGCGGCCTGAAGAAGAAGCTCTATCTGTGCCTGATGAGCGTCAACGCCCTGGAGGCGATCCGCTTCTATGTGAGCTTCGCCTGCTCCTTTGCCTTCGCCGAGCGCGAGCTGATGGAGGGCAACGCCAAGATCATCAAGATGATCGCCCGCGACGAGGCCCTGCATCTGACCGGCACCCAGCACATGCTGAACCTGATGCGCAGCGGCAACGACGATCCGGACATGGCCGAGATCGCGGTCGAGTGCGAGCAGGCCTGCTTCGAGATCTTCAAGGAAGCTGCCATCCAGGAGAAGGAGTGGGCCGAGTACCTGTTCCAGGACGGCTCCATGATCGGCCTGAACAAGGACATCCTCTGCCAGTACGTGGAGTACATCACCAACCTGCGCATGAATGCGGTGGGCCTGCAGCCGGCCTTTGCCGGTGCCAAGCAAAACCCCATTCCCTGGATCAACACCTGGCTGTCGTCCGACAACGTGCAGGTCGCCCCCCAGGAAGTGGAAGTCAGCTCCTACCTGGTCGGCCAGATCGACAGCGAAGTGCACGCCGATGATCTCGGTGATTTCGAGCTGTGATGAGACTTGGGGCTTGTCGCGCCATGACGGGCAGCGGGTGTCGACGCGCTGGCATGCGTGATGAGTGATGCCATCGGCACCCCGTCCCCTGCACTGCGCCATGAGGCCGAGCAGGAAACCCTGACGCCCTTGGTGCACACCCAGGATGGCGTGCTGCACGCCCACCCCGGCGAGAGCGTGCTGGAGACCCTGGAACGCCACGGCCATCAAGTGGAGTTCCAGTGTCGCAGCGGCTATTGCGGCGCCTGCCGCACCCCGCTGCTCGAAGGCCGGGTGTACTACCCCAGTGTGCCGCTGGCCTTCGTCTCCCAGGGAGAGTGCCTGCCCTGCTGCTGCAAGCCGGTGGGGACCATCCGGCTGGATGTGAAGAAGGATTGAGACCCACATCCAGGTCTGGGTGATGCTCGTCACCACCTGCAGCCCACAAAAAAGCCGCCGGATAATCCGGCGGCTTTTTTATTTCTCATGCATGTGCTGCCCGCGTCGGTCAGATCCAGGGCGCGGCAGTGGGGCCGTGGTGCAGACCCAGCTTCCAGACCCGGCCGAAGTGCTTGTAGTGACCCGCGGCCACCCCGGCCTTCTCCCCCATGCCGTGGTAAAGATCCAGGTGCCCCTTCTTGACCGCACCGCCCACGTCCAGGGCGATCAAGAGCCGCAGCTGATGCTTGCCGGTCCAGTTGCCCGCCTTGTCGAGCAGCGGCACCTCCGCCAGTATGGGGGTGCCCATGGGCAGCAGGGTCTTGTCCGCCGCCACCGCCGACATGGGCAGCAACGGAATACCGGCGGCCCCCACTACGTCATTGGTGGGACGGCGTTCGAAGAAGACGTAGGAGGGGTTTTGCTCCACCAGCTCCATGACGTTCGCCTCCGGCTGACGGTTGGCCCAATCCTTGATGGCCTTCATGGACATCTGCTCCTTGGGCACCTCGCCCCTGTCGATCAGCACCCGGCCGATGCTGACATAGCCGTGGCCGTTCTTGCCGCTGTAACCCAGGTATTGCAGCCTGTCGTCATCGCCGTAGTGCACGAACCCCGAGCCCTGCACGTCCATCAGGAAGTTGTCGATGAGAGACTTGCTGTAGCCAAGCTCCAGCCCCCGGTTGGACAAGGCGCCCTGGTGGATCTGGGCCCGGGTCGGGCAACGGCCGCCGCAGTTGGGCATGGCATAGATGGGGTACTTGTACTTGGCATCCGGGCGGTGGCGCACCTCCAGTACCGGTGAGTAGTAGCCGGTGAAGAGCACGTTGCCCATGCGATCGGCGCCGCCAAGCTGGGCCAGGCTGATGCCGTAGCGAGTGATCTGGGCGGGATCGCCCCCGTTGGCTACCCAGCTGGAGAGCTGGCGATAGAGCTCGCCATAGCGGCTCGCCATCCGGCCGGAACGCTCCAGCACCAGTCGGCTCTGGGGGCCGAATCGGCTGAAGTCAGACGACTGGCGGCTGTTGACATACTCCACCCGCACCAGATCATCCGGCAGTGTGCCATCCAGATACTGCTTGCCCAGATTGACTGGCACCTCGCAGTTCAAAAAGCATCTGGCTTCAGGCTTCTTCGGGGGCACCTTGGCGGGCTCGGGATCGCTGGCACAACCTGCCAGCCCAAGCGCCAGGGCACTCAACCAGTACGCGCGTTTGTTCATAATTCCTCGTCTAACCAGAAAACGCTAACTTCATGAAAATAATGATGAATTCAATCAATGACCTGGGCTGAGACATCATCGCCGCTCAAGGCTCGCCCCCGGCCCCGTCATGGGCGGCGCTATCATACAAAAACTCGGGCCCTGTTGACCCCATAAATTGCAAAATTCATCGCACTTGTCGATCCCTGCGACACCAGGGTACGACCAAAGAGGACGGGAGGATGGCGCCGATGCGCCGCACATCAGAAAGAAAGGAGAGGCAGGTTGGCCAACTGCCCTGTCGCAGCGTGGCCAGCCCCGGACTACACGGGATACACGGGATCAGTGGGAGTAAGGCAGCGAGGAGTGATGCAGGATGATGCGCACCTTGCCATCGTCCCCCTTGCGAAAACCCCAGGTCTTGTCCACGTCCACCTCTTTGTTGTCCCGATCGACGAGGTGTACCGTCCCCATGGTCAGCGCCATGTTGCCATCGATGTAGATGGCGGCATTGTCGTAGCGGTAGCGCTGCCAGTTCTTCAGGGCAAAGCCGGTATCCGCCGGATAGGCCGGATCGTGGCCGACGAAATAGGCGAGCGCCCCCGCCTTGGTCAGGCGAAAGGTCTGTGCCCCGCTCGCCAGGGTCGGCTTGAACAGCACGGGCCCGTCGGCATAGCCATAGGCGCTGTCGAGCACGGCGTTGGCGGTCGCCCTGGCCTTGTCGATGCCTCCCGTCCGGTAGTCGTCGCTGATCTGGACCAGGGCCTTGCCCCAGCCATCCTGCGCGGCCTTGACGTCCGCCTCGGTGATGTTGCGATTGACCAGCTCGGCGGCGCCCAATGACCCGCTGGCCACCAGCCATATCAGTGCGAGACCCGATCCTTGGTGAAACCCTTTCATGTTTGTGACTCCAGATAGATGAACCGCATCTCGAAGCTTAGCCGAGGGCCGGGCACCGAGCGCCCTCCCCGGGCAGCCATCATGCCTTGCGGCCAGCACCTTCATGCCAGGTGTTCCTTTGGCTCACCCTCTCTCCCGCCGCCGATCTGGCGCGGCTATGCCCTGCATGGCTTCCCCTTCGCCAACGGGCCACTCTGGGTTATAACAAGGTAACGCGGCGCGAGAGGTGGTGAATGGAACAGCTCGAGATCTTCCCGCTCCAGAGTCCCTGCATCGGGGTCTGTGAGGTCAACAACAAGGGTTACTGCAAGGGTTGCCTGCGCAGTCGGGAGGAGCGTTTCAACTGGCTGACCATGACCCCGGCCGAGCAGCAGGAGGTGATGCGCCTGTGCCGGGGCCGCAAGGCGCGGGTGGAGGCGGCGCGGCGCAAGGCACGGGAGGCGGCCGAGCAGCCCCCATCGCCCCCTGCCGGGTGGGATTTTTAACTGCCCATCATCATTTTTTCGATCCTGTTTATCTACGCGAAGGCATGAGAGCAATAAAAAAGGCGACCATCTGGTCGCCTTTTGCACAATCCAACTACGGATTCATTTCACCCTTGACAGCGTCAACCACTCAGGCCGTTGCCAGCTTGGCCGCCGGTTGCTCCGCCCGCTTGAGCATGGCGTAGGCGACACCGGTCACCAGTGAGCCTGCCGCGATGGCCAGGATATACATGAACACATGGCTGATGGCGTTCGGGATGAAGAGCACGAACAGGCCGCCGTGAGGCGCCACCAGCTCGCAGCCGAACAGCATGGAGAGGGCGCCGGTCAGGGCGCCGCCCACCATGCAGGCCGGAATGACCCGCATCGGATCCTTGGCGGCAAACGGAATGGCCCCTTCGGAGATGAAGCACAGACCCAGCACGAAGGAGGCCTTGCCCGCTTCCTGCTCCGCCTTGATGAACTTCTTGCTGGCGAGGAAGGTGGCGATGCCCATCCCGAGCGCCGGTACCATGCCGGCAGCCATCACGGCAGCCATGGGGGCATAGGTCTTGGAGGCGAGCAGGCCGACCCCGAAGGCATAGGCTGCCTTGTTGACCGGGCCACCCATGTCGAAGCACATCATGGCGCCGATGATGACTCCCAGCAGCACGGCGTTGGCGGAGCCCATGTTGTTGAGGAACTCGGTCATGGCACTCATGATGCCGGCCACCGGGCCGCCCACCACGTAGATCATGACCAGACCGGTGAACAGGCTGGCAAACAGCGGAATGATGAGGATGGGTTTGAGCGCTTCCAAAGTCACCGGCAGGCGCACCTTGTCACTCAGGAACTTGGCGCTGTAACCGGCCAGGAAGCCGCCGACGATGCCACCGAGGAAACCGGCGCCCAGCGAGCTTGCCAGCATACCGGCGATCATGCCGGGAGCCAGACCCGGGCGATCGGCGATGGAGTAGGCGATGTAGCCCGCCAGCACCGGGATCATCAGGGCGAAGGCCGAGCCGCCGCCGATCTGCATCAGAGCGGCAGCCAAGGTCCCCTGCTCCTTGAACGCCTCAATCCCGAAGATGAAGGAGATGGCGATGATGAGGCCACCGGCCACCACCATGGGCAGCATGAAGGAGACCCCGGTCAGCAGGTGCTTGTAGGGGCCGGCCTTTTCTTCCTTCTTGGCAACGGCGGCGCCGCTGTGACGGTAGACGGAGGCCTCGGTCCAGGCCTTGTCCAGCTCGGCGCGAGTCTTCTTGAGGGCCGCCCCCGTGCTGGTGTGATAGACCGGTTTGCCATCAAAGCGAGCCATGTCCACCTCGATGTCGGTGGCGAGGAATACCAGATCCGCGGCGGCAATCTCGTCCGCCGTCAGGGCGTTCTGGGCACCGACCGAGCCCTGGGTCTCGACACGGATCTCATAACCCAGCTGCTTGGCCATGGTTTCCAGCGCTTCCGCCGACATAAAGGTGTGAGCCACCCCGGTTGGGCAGGCGGTGACCGCCACGATGCGCTTGGTGGAGCTGGCAGGCTTGGCCACGACGGCGGTAGCCTGATGGCGATAGACCTTGGCCTCCCCCTCGGCTGCGCTCAGCAGGTTGGCAGGATCCTGCAGGGCGAGATCCAGGCTGCCCTGATAGAGGCGCTTGCCATCATAGGCGGCGAGATCCACCGGGGCGCTGGCCACCACCAGCACCAGATCGGCGGCGGCAATGTCGGCGGCCGAGGGTTGCTGACGGGGCTGCACGCTCGAATGGGTATCGAGTTGCAGTGTCCAGCCCGCCTGTTTGGCCTGCTGTTCTATCCGTTTGGCTACGAGAAAGCTGGTGGCGATGCCCGCGGGGCAAGCCGTGACCAAGATTGCTTTCATTGGGCATCTCCTGAAGGTTCCATGGAATCAAAGTGAGCGGGACTGAGGCGTTGCAGCCGCACCTGCTCGAGTAAAGGGGTCAAGACGGCGATATCACTGAAGCCCACCGCCACCTGGCTCACCGCCAGGGCCGAGACGGCGGTCGCCAGACGCAGGGTCTGCTCGGGTGCCCAGCCGAGGCTGAGACCATGGGCCAGCCCGGCCACCAGGGAGTCACCGGCACCGACTGTGCTGACTACCTGCATGCGTGGCGGCACGGCCTGCCAGACGGCATCCGGGCCAAACCAGACAAGGCCCTCGGCGCCGTTGGAGATCACCACGTGCTCGATGCCATCCGCCTGCAAGGCGCGGGCACACTCGGCCTGCTCTTTCAGGGTCTTGACGGGACGCCCGGCCCACTGCGCAAGCTCCTCGAGGTTGGGTTTGACCAGGGTCGGTGCGGCGGTGAGACCCGCCTTGAGCGCCTCGCCGCTGCAATCGAAGATGACCTTCTTGCCACGGGCCTTGAGCAAATTGATGAGACGGGCGCAGTAGGCGGGCTCCACGCCCTTGGGCAGGCTGCCCGCCAGCACGAACCAGTCCGCGTGCGGGGCCAGCTCGTCGATGGCCGCCTCCAGCTGATGCACCGCCTCGTCGCTGATGTCAAGGCCGGGCAGATTGAGATCGGTGACCCGCCCCGATTGCTCGGAGATCTTGACGTTGATGCGGGTGCTGCCCGCGACCCGCACGAAGTGATCCGCAAGTTCTCGCTCGGCAAAGAGCGACACGAAGCTCTGCTGGTTGGCGTCGCCGAGCCAGCCGCTGAGCCCCACCTCGCGCCCCAGATCTTTCAACACCATGGCGACGTTGATCCCCTTGCCGGCGGCGCGCAGGTTGCCCTCGCTCACCAGGTTCACCTCGCCGGGCACCAGGGCCTCGAGACGAGTGGTGAGATCCAGCGCCGGGTTCAGGGTAATGGTGACGATCTCCATCAGTGCGCCCCCTCTCCCAGGCCGGCGGCGATGGCGGCGCCCAGCCCCTTGAGGGCGGCTTCGGCATCCGGCCCTTCGGCACGGAACGCGAGGCGATGACCGCATTTCACCCCCAGGCCAATGACCTTCATCAGGCTCTTGGCGGAAACCGCCTCGCCGCTGCCATCCAGATTCGCCACCCGGATGTCGGATTCATACTCTTTCGCCACCTTGACCAGCATGGCGCCTGGGCGGGCGTGCAGACCGTGGGGGTTGATGATGGTGAAGGTGTCAGACAGCCCGGATGCTGGGCCCGCTTGCAACATGGCGAGCCCCTCGCTGCCCGCCAAGGTCGCGAGCTGGGATGCGGCGGCCAGTTTGGCAAGATTCTCCAGCTGGGGCAGATGGCCGTTATCGGCGGCGCAGAGCAGCAGCAGGGCGCTCACCGGCAGATCCCCTGCACTTAATGCACTGCTCGGGGTCGCCAGTACCCAGCCAGTCTGGGCCGCTTGCGTGCGGGCCAGCCAGACGCCCTCCCCCAGATAGACGGGATCGTTTGCCAGCAGGGCGCTCACCATGGCGGCGTCCCCCCAACCGGCGGACTTGGCGCGGGCGGCGGCCCCGAGCAGCAGTTGATCCCGATCGTCGGCCGGGAAGTCCGCCAGGGTCAGGAATTGCACCTCTTTCGCAGCCGCTGCCCCGGTCAGGATGTGGATGATGGTCTCTTCATCGGTGGCGTCTTTGAGCTGCGCCGCCGCCTGCTCGTCACCCAGCACATGGGTGAGCTGGCGCAAAATCCCCAGATGTTCGTCGGACTTGGCGGCGATGCCGATGGCCACATAGGCAATCTGGCCATCGTCCCACTCGATCCCTTGCGGGAACTGGGCCACCATGACGCCGGTACTCTTGACCAGGTGGCGGGTGTCCGTGGTGCCGTGAGGAATGGCGATGCCGCTGCCAAGATAGGTGGCGTGCTGCGCCTCCCGGGCCAGCATGCCATCCACGTAACCGGCTTCCACCAGACCGGCCTCGGTCAGTTTGCCTGCCAACAGGGCGATGGCTTCCGCTTTGGTCGCTACCGATTGCCCCAGCAGGATCTGCTGTCGCGCCAACTTCAACATAGAGATTCTCCTAAAGGACCGACCGTCCACAGTAGACTGGTCGGCTCAACACCTGATTTCCATTGACCTGCCAGCCAAAAGTAGACCGGAATGTGTCCCGTCGTGATCCGGAACCCGTTTTTAACCCCGGTCATCGATTGCTTGCTGACAAGCTGAATCGTTTCACCTACACTCAGACTGAATCGTTTCAGCTGATTGTTCAAGTGCCCACGCAGAGTGCTTTTCAATGATATGATCCCGCGCACACTTTTCGCCGTCCCAACCGGGACCCTCGCGGGCCTTGCAACTCAAACAGAGCCAATATGATGAAACTGGATGAAATCGCCGCCCTGGCCGGTGTCTCGCGCACCACCGCCAGCTATGTGATCAACGGCAAAGCCGATCAGTACCGCATCAGTCAGGCCACCCGTGACAAGGTGATGGCGGTGGTCCATGCCCACAACTACCAACCGGACAGCCGCGCCGCCTCCCTGCGCGGCGGCCAGACCCGCACCCTCGGCTTCATCCTGCCGGATCTGGAGAACGCCAGTTACGCCAAGCTCGCCAAGCGGCTCGAACAAGGGGCGCGGGCTCAGGGTTATCAACTGCTGATCGTCTGCTCGGAAGATGAGCCGGATACCGAGAAGGAGCTGGCCCGCATGCTGGTGAGCCGCCACGTGGATGCGCTGCTGGTGGCGAGCTGCCTGCCGCCGGCGGATCCCTTCTATTTGCAGCAGCAGGCCCAGGGGGTGCAGATCCTGGCCATCGACCGGGCCATGGCGGCGGATCACTTCATCACGGTGGCGAGCGAAAACCAGAAGGCGAGCCACTCCCTCACCGCCTCTCTGCTCACGCCCGCCATCGGGCACGTGGCGTTGATCACCGCACTGCCGACTCTCACGATCAGTCAGGAGCGCAAAGCGGGATTCGATCAGGCGCTGACAGAGTACGGCGACGCCGCCACTCCCTCATCCCGCATCTCGTCCCACCTCTGTGAGGGGGAACACTTCTCCCGCGCCGAGGGCTATCGCCTGATCAAGGTTCTGCACAATCAGCTCGGCCAGTTGCCCGAGGCGCTGGTCGCCACCTCCTACATCCTGATGGAGGGGGTGCTCGATTATTTGCTGGAGCAGGAGAGCGACATGAGTCGGCTCGCCATGGCCACCTTCGGTGACGACAGGCTGCTGGACTTTCTCCCCTTTGGCATCAACTCCCTCCCCCAGCAACACGACGCCCTGGCGAATCAGGCGCTGGATCTGGCCATCAAGGCCATCAACGGCGACTATCAGGCGGGCCTGCATTACGTGAGCCGCACCCTCAAACGCCGCCGCTAACCCTCCCGCCGGCCTCCCAACGTCGGCGCCAGACCAGACGCTGACCCCTGCGCCGACGAGATGACTCGTCGGCGAATTTTTCACCACCCCCAGCGCCATACTGTCATCATTTATTTCCACTCATTGTCACCAGGCAGTACAAACCACAGCCTTTATCCCTTGTAACCACTATTTTAATCCGCTAACGTGGCAACCAACTTTTACAATAGACAGGTCTAGTGTACAGATGCGTCCATTCCGATATCCCTAGCCTCCGGCCTCGCCCCCGGAGGCGCCTTGCCACCACCGCCCCTGGCACTCTTTTCCCATTTCGGATGAACCTCATGAACACCAAGACTCTCGGTTGTACCCTGCTCATCGCCGGCACTACCATAGGCGCCGGCATGCTGGCCCTGCCGCTCGCTTCTTCTTCCCTCGGCGGCCCCGCCACCCTGCTGCTGATGGTCGGGCTCTGGGCCCTGATGGCCTTCACCGCCATGCTGCAGGTGGAGGCGAGCCTCAATACCGGCAAGTGGTACCTGCACCAGCTGGCGGATCAACTGCTCGGCCCCTGGGGCAAGCGCGTCGCCTCCTTCTGCATCCTGATGCTGTTCTACTCCCTCGCCTCTGCCTACATCAGTGGTGGCAGCAGCCTGCTGGCACAGGCCCTGGCCGATGCGGGCATGAACGTCAGCCAGGAGCAGGCCGCCTGGGCCTTCACCCTGCTGTTTGGCGGCATGGTGTGCGTCGGCACCAAGCAGGTGGATTACCTCAACCGGCTGATGTTCACCGTCAAACTGGTGATCATGGTAGGGGTGCTGGCCCTGCTGCTGCCCCGCGCCGAAGGCCAGCATCTGCTCTCCATGCCGCTCGGCCAGGGCCTGCTGCTGGCGGGCCTGCCGGTCATCTTCACCTCGTTCGGCTTCCACGGCTCCATCCCGAGCGTGATGCTCTACCTCGGTGATTGCCCCAAGCAGCTGCGCCGGGTCTTCGTGTGGGGCTCAGCCTTGCCCCTCATCCTCTATGTGCTGTGGCAGGTGGCCATCCTGGGCCTGCTCGGCCAAGAGAGCCTGATCCAGACCGGCGGTGCCCTGGACAGCCTGCTCGCCAACGTCGGCAACCTGGTCAGCTGGCCTGCCTTCAATCAGGCGATGCATATCTTTGCAGATCTCGCGCTCGCCACCTCCTTCCTCGGGGTGACCCTCGGCCTGTTTGACTTCATGGCCAAGGTGACCCGCCGCAAGGACAACGCCAGCGGCCGCGTACAGACAGGCATGATCACCTTTGTGCCGCCCCTGCTGTTCGCCCTCTACTTCCCGCAAGGCTTCATCATGGCGCTCGGCTACGCCGCCATCGCGCTGGCGGTGCTGGCGGTGCTGCTGCCGGTGGCCATGGTATGGCAGAGCCGCAAACGGGCCGAGGCGCACCACTACCGCGCTCCGGGTGGCGTGCTGGCCCTCGGGCTCGCCGGTGCCATGGGGGTGCTGATCGTCGGGGTGCAGATAAGCGTGAGCCTCGGCCTCCTGCCCGCGCTCTGATCCTCATCGATTCAGAAGACAAAAGCCCTGCCACATTGGCAGGGCTTTTTGTTGGCCCGTGTCTCTGTTCAGCCATGGACCAACCAGGAGAATCGCCATAACGGCCGCAAACACATGTATTCACCAATGCCTAACAGTGTACATATATGTACAACTCTTCTACACTGATAATCAGGCGACAGGCCATATCATCGCCCTCGCCAGCACAGAATATCAGGAGGCATCATGGTCGCAACAGCACAGATATCCCGGCAAGAGAACGCCATCGATCCCAGCAAGGCGCTGCCGGTGGTGTTTCGGATCCTGGATAAATGGCAGTGCAACACAGATGAACAGCTGACCCTGCTTGGCATTTCCTCGCGCTCAACCTTGAACAAGTACAAGGAGTCGAACGGCGGTATCCGCCTCGGGGTCGACCTGCAGGAGCGGATGAGCTACATCCTCAACATCCACAAGAGCCTGCGACTGCTGTTCAGCCTCGATGAGAGCATCTACGGCTGGGTGCGCAAGCCCAACAGCCACCCCTTCTTCGCAGGGCGCAGCGCCATGGACGTCATGCAGGGGGGGCGTGTGGCCGATCTCTATGAGGTTGCGACCCGCCTGCACGCCTGGCGTGGGGGTCAGGCCTGATGACTGTCTCCCCTCCCTTAAGCGAGTTGGACGATCAACACGCCTTTCGCATCATCCCGAGCCGCTATCCCCCCATCTGCCTCTATGAGGATGTGGCCAATGCCGACGAACTGGAGGCGGTCTGGGCCGTCGAGGCCCTCACCAACGATCGCCTGCGGGAAGAGGCCGGCGAGCTGACGCGAGTGCCGAAAGAGGATTGGCTGGTGGGATTGGCCGGTGGCAGCTATGTGATGGCCGCCTTCACCCATCTGAGCCCCGAGGGGGCCCGCTTCACCACGGGGGACTTTGGCGGCTACTATTGCGCCCCTGTCCTCGATACCGCGGTGAAAGAGACCGTCTATCACCAGGAGCGCGTCTTCGGCTACACCCGGGAGCCGGCCCAGAAGCTGCAGATGCGGGTGCTCCACACCGAGTTTTGCGCCCGCCTCGTCGATATCCGGGGGGAGGGTTATCTCGCCTCCCCCCTCTATCACGCCACCGACTACGGCCACTCCCAGGAGTTTGCGAGAGAGCAGCAGACCCAGGGCCAGGATGGCATCCATTACCGCTCGGTGCGCCACAGCGGCCACGACTGCTACGTGCTCTACCGCCCCCGCCTCATCACCAAGATCCACCAGACCCAGCATCTGGAGTACCACTGGAACGGCAGCGCCATCGCCAATGTGCTCGAGATAAGGCTCTATGGGGAATAATCACATCTCCGACAAGACAAAACCCCACCAGACTGGCAGGACCCTATCAAAAAGATGTGTTCCAATATGCCTAATTAATATCGCTGATACCAACGTCGTACCAACCGCGGCCACTGGAGCAGTGCCGCCCAGTGCTCGGCCACTTCCCGCTTACTCCAGCCTTGCGCCTGCTCGGCACCCACTTTCAGGACCAGGTGGGAGTTTGCTTGAACGACCTGCTTGCCAACATAGCAGGTGGACAATATAAAACACCGGCTAAAGGCCGGTGTTTTATGATAGGCAGATCTTCGCAAATACCCGATTACGCTTCGAACCTACGGGTCTTGGTTTTTCTGTTCCTGTTTCTCTAATAGCTTGTCTTTGATCCAAAGACCAATACCAAATACAGCCCCTCCTGCGATGCCTTGTCTTAGAGAACCATAAAGGAACTCATGCCAATTAAAAATGAAAATCCCTATTTTGAAATACACTATTACCGATGAAATAAAATAACCCAGAGGCCCTGCTGCAATCATAAATAAGGAACAAATAAAAACTAGTTTAATTAGACTGCGCAGATCAATTTTCTTCATTATGGTTATCCGTACCTTTGAGCATTTCTTCGGTATACTTGCTTGTTTTTTCACCTATATATGAGCCAAGAACAGACCCTGATAACTCAGCAGTACTTTCCTTGGTGACTTTGGATAGCCCTACTTTTATTAGCGGCCCACCCAAACCTCCAACTACAGTACCTGCCCCTGCACCTATTACGGAGTTTGTTGGATCTTCCCCCTTGATCAAGCTCCCCAATGCTGCACCACCTGCATTAATACCAATTGATGGCAACATTCCTTTACCTGTTGTTGCCGCTGAAGTAACTCCAGCAACCATAACATCTATGTAGTCAAAGTTCTTGTTCCCAGCCAATTGCACGGCTGTGTTGACACCAGCACCAATTGCAGCATTCGTTAACATTCCAGTTTTAATTGAATTTCCTAGCGGACCTAACCCATATAAGATCACCGGATCACCTATACTGGCATTGGATATATGATACCTCCATTCAGTCATTGTGCTTTTGGCAATGTTTTGTGCTTCTCTATTCGGGGCAGACTTCAATCCATTATCACCTCGTAGCATACCATCAACCAGTGTTTGGATTTGTTCATCAGTTTTGGTAGCTTGCATTTCTGATGCATATATTTTCAAATAGCTGGTCAGCTCTGCTATCTCTGTGGCTGTCATTGATTTTTGATCGATAACATATTTAGCCAAAAGAGCTTCGCTACGTCGATCTGCATTTTCCAGTGCTAAAAACTCTCTCGCTGTCGTCAAAGAGCGGTCACCAGATAGCACTTTGTCTGCCAAAACATCGCGCCTTTCAGATGATTTACTACTCAAGAAGTTATTCTCCACCACCGTCTTGCCGGTCTGAGCGCCTGCCAGCACATCTGTACCATCAGCACCGGTCAAGCCGGCGGAGAGGGTAGCCAGAGTCGAGACGGTCTCCTTCTCTCCTTCGGTCAGCTGGCTTGCATCTTTGTGGTAGAGTTCAGTCGCCAACATGCCGACCAGCTCGCCGGTAGCGCGAGCCAAAGCATTCTTGTTTTGAGTAAACGCTAGAGTGATGCTCCACTACAGAGATAGAAGTAGGGGCTAGCCTCCCAACCCCCAACCTATGACTGCCATTTTTACATCCTTGCAGTCAAATTAACAATTAGACCATCATGAAAAAATATAAATAGAAATATTAAATAAAAAATCTAGAAGCCCAAATGAAGACAGTAAACTTGGATACCTCACATTTAAAAAACAATTCCTTTAAAAAAACTGGCTCACCTGAATTAATTTTCTTCATATAAAAAATATACAATGCAAGAACAAAGAGACTACACCAAGCATGCCAATACAGTAAGAAACAACATTCTCACGTGGTTCACCCATCACCCACGCCAGAGCTATACTAGAAGCACATGATATAAAAAAGAAGATCGAGGACAAATTAGTCAATAAGCCAGACCGAAACATAATCTCGTTCATGAATATCCTGACACCTTTCGCATCATTTGATTTTATTTTATTTTATTTTATTTTTGGTATAAAAATAAATCTGACAAAAAATAAGAAGCGCGAGAAAAAATATCATAAGCGATGTGAAAATAATTTTCATAACACTTTTCCTTTAAAATCGTACGTGTATATTTCCCTACCAATATTTCCGTTCCCTTCTACATCAACCACTTTAATTTCTTTAGATATCACCTAGAAGCAATTTCCATATATCTATCTATCTATCTATCTATCTATCTATCTATCTATCTATCTATCTATCTATCTATCTATCTATCTATCTATCTATCTATCTATCTAT